>JBILLY010000650.1:0-3557 GCA_044375835.1 Opitutaceae bacterium | reverse complement strand
CAGGATCTCCGGCGACACCCGCCCGCCCGCCCAACTTTGCACAAGCGCGAGCAGCTGGCCCGAAAACACCACCAACCCCGTCACGAACAGCCCGCCCACGCCCACCTGCACGATGCGCTTGCGGCTCAGCTGCCAAACCAGATTCCGCGCGCCCTGCTGCTGCATCTGCTCCAGCCAACCGTGGTAGGCCCGCAACCAACCCAGCACCCAGTGCGGTGTCCGCGCCGTGATCGCCTCCGCCAGCGGCTCCGACCGCCGCGTCAGCATCGGCGCCACCAGCGTCGTCAGCAGCGAAACACCCACCGCCAGCGGATAGAAACGCGCCGGCACCGCCGCCGCCGCCACGCCGAGCTGCGCGATGATGAACGAAAACTCGCCCACCGGCGTCACCGTCAGCCCCGTGCGCAGCCCGTCCTTCCACGGCGTCCCGATCAGCGCCAGCCCGCACCCCACCGCCAGCGGCCGCGCGACCAGCGTGAACACCCCCAGCGCCACGATCCACCCCGCCTCGCGCCCGAGGTCGCGCACGTCGATCTGCATGCCGATCGCCACGAAAAACACCGCGCTGAATACGTGCTTCATCCCTTCGAAGGTCCGCTCCACCTGGTGCCGGTGCGGCGTCTCCGCCACGATCGTCCCGAGCAGAAACGCTCCCAGCGCCAGCGAATACCCCGCGCCCTGCGCCACCACCGCCAGCCCGAACAGGAGCCCCGCGATGCCCAGCGTCTGCAGCTCCTCGTCCGCCGCGATGCTCATCCGTTTCAACAACCACGGCACCAGCAGCAATCCCGTGATGCCCGCCAACACCACGAAGGCCCCGAGCTGCAGCAGCGTCTGCCCCACGTTCGCGTCGCCCCCGCGCCCCAGCTGCACCATCGAATTCAAAATCGTCAGCATCACCACCGCCACCACGTCCTCCAGCACCGAGATCCCCATCGCCAGCTGCCCCGACCGCTCGTGGTTCGTCCCCGTCTCGTGCAGGATCTTGCTGATGATCGCCGACGACGACACCATCAGCATCCCCGCGAGAAAAAGTCCCTCCGCCGCGCTCCACCCCACCGCCGCCGCGAACAGCCGGGAAAAATAAAACACGCCCAACGCCCCCGCCGCCGTCGCGAACAGCAGCCCCAACCCCAGCCGCCGCATGCGCCGCAGGCTCAGCTGCAACCCGATCGCGAACATCAAAAACACCAGCCCGATCTGCGCCAGCGTATCCACCCGCTCCGCATCCGACACCAGCGCCAGCGTCGAGGTCTTCGGCCCCACCAGCATGCCCGCCGCGAGGAAGCCCACGATCACCGACAACCCGCTGCGCTGGCAGAGCCAGCCCACCGTGCCGGCGACGGCGAGGATGACCGCGAGATCCTGGATGAAATGGAAACCGTGCATGGGGCGGCCCGGGCCGACAGCGCGCCACGAACACGCGGCCAAGCCCCGCACGCGTCAAGCGCGCCGCACCGCCCGCCGCACCGCCGGTCCCGCTCCCTTTCTCCGGCCCCTCCCGACGTCCCGCGTCGCCCTCCGCACCGCTCCGCGCCGTTTCCCTCGTTGACACCCCTCGCCCCCCGACCTTCCGTGTCCACGGTCCCGCGGGCGCGGGATCAGCTTCCACCCTCGCTCCCTCGCACCCGCACATGGCGAACATCTTCGGCTATTTCTCGAACGATATCGGCATCGATCTCGGCACGGCCAACACGCTCGTCTACGTCAAGGGCAAGGGCATCGTCCTCCGCGAACCCTCCGTCGTCGCGCTCGACACCACCACCCGCAAGGTCCTCGCCGTCGGCGACGAAGCCAAAAAGATGCTCGGCCGCACCCCCGGCAACATCACCGCCATCCGCCCCATGAAGGACGGCGTCATCGCCGACTTCGACGTCACCGAGGAGATGCTGCGCTACTTCATCCGCAAGGTCTCCAACACCGCCTTCCGCGCCCCGCCCCACGTCGTCATCGCCATTCCGTCCGGCATCACCGAGGTCGAGAAACGCGCCGTCATGGAGTCCGCCACCCACGCCGGCGCCCGCTCCGTCGAGACCATCCCCGAGCCCATGGCCGCCGCCATCGGCGTCGGCCTCCCCATCGAGGACCCCGCCGCCAACATGATCGTCGACATCGGCGGCGGCACCACCGAGATCGCCATCATTTCCCTCTCCGGCATCGTGTTCTCCAAGTCGATCCGCGTCGCCGGCGACGAACTCGACGGCGCCATCATCAGCTACATGAAGCGCGCCTACAATCTCCTCATCGGCGAGCGCACCGCGGAAGAGATCAAGTGCCGCCTCGGCTCCGCCTACCCCCTCGACGAGGAACTCTCCATGGAGGTCAAGGGCCGCGACTCCGTCGCCGGCCTGCCCAAGACCATCCACGTCACCTCCCAGGAGATCCGCGAAGCCCTCGCCGACACCATCTCCAACATCGTCGACGCCGTCCGCGTCACCCTCGAGCGCTGCCCGCCCGAACTCTCCGCCGACCTCGTCGACCGCGGCTTCGTCATGGCCGGCGGCGGCGCCCTCATCCGCGGCATCGACAAGCTCCTCAGCGAAAAGACCGGCCTCCCCGTCACCGTCTCCGAGGACCCCCTCTCCGCCGTCGCCAACGGCACCGGCGTCTACCTCGAAAACAAGAGCGGCTGACCCCGCCGTTTTCCCATGCTCACCCGCCTCGCCCGTGTCTCCGGCGAAGTCGTGCCCGGGAGCTGCCCGCGCCCGCTCCCCGGCTGAGCACCGCCCCGTTGCTCGGGCGCGCGCGCCGGCGGCCGCTCCGCCGCTCTTTTTCCGTGTCTTCCGTGTGTTCCGTGGGCTAATCCCACCCGCGCTCCCGTGCCTTTCAAACGCTTCGACCAAGCCCGCCCCTTCGCGACTCTCGGCCTCATCGTGCTCGCGTGGCTCCTGATTCCCACCGCGATCAAGTCCTTTTCCCGCGCCAGCTTCTTCGAACTCACCGCCCCCGTCCTCCAGGCCGCCTCCAAGGCCCGCGACCTCCAGGAATACTGGTCGCTCCGCGCCCACTCCGAGACCGAACTCATCGAGGCCGGCCGCGACCTCGCCCGCCTCAACGCCTCCTACGAATTCGCCATCTCGCAGAACACCGAGCTCCAGACCCAGATCGCGCGCCTCGAGACGATGCTGCGGCTCCCCGCCTTCGCCGACTACCGCTTCGAGCACGCCCGCGTCGCCCGCCGCGATTTCTCCGGCTGGTGGCAGCGCATCGTCATCCGCAAGGGCCGCAACTTCGGCATCCCCGTCGATGCCCCCGTCGTCTTCTCCGGCGGCGTCGTCGGCCGCGTCACCGAGGTCGGCGCCTCCACTGCGGTCGTCGAACTCATCAGCAGCCCCAATGTCCGCCTCTCCGGCGTCGTCGAGGGCGACACGCGCCCGATCAGCTTCCAAGGCGGCATCAACCCCACCTTCGCCCCGCCCACCGGCATCGTCGAACTCATGCCCCTCGACATCATCGTCGGCCCCGGCACGCAGCGCCGCCTCGTCACCTCCGGCTACGGCGGCGTCTTCCCGCCCGGCCTCACTCTCGGCTACATCGTCAAAACCGAACTCGGCTCC
>JBILLY010000238.1:0-6922 GCA_044375835.1 Opitutaceae bacterium | reverse complement strand
GGCCGTAAGTCGCGCCGCGGCTCATCGGCGCCGAAAACTGGACGTAAAACTTCAACTGGTTTTCCGGCAGCACCGGCGCCGTCGGGAAAATGCGCGTCACCTCCGTCGAGGGCGCCGTGGTGTCCGCCGGCAGGCTGAAATGCGCCGTCACCGCCGGTTCGCCGCCCGCGCGGAACTCCGCCCGATACCGCACGTCGCGCACCAGCGGGAAGCGGGGCTCGAAGCGCAGGCAGCCGTCCGCGATGCTCCACGACCCGACCATCGGCGGCATCGCGCTGTCGCCCGTCTGCTCCGCAAAAACCGCCAGCACGCGCCGCCGTTCCTCGGCCGATGCATCGTCGTCGCCCGCCAACCGCGCGAGCAACGGCGCCGGCAAGCCGGTCACCTCGACCACCGGCGTCGCGGCCTCCGTCTTCCAACGGATCGCCGGGCGCTCCGCCGCGGGCGCCAGCACCGCGGCCGACGCGGCCAGCGCGGCCACCCTCAGGATTCGTCCGAGCGTCGGGATCATCGTCTGCGTGGCCGTTGGGTAGGGCGAGGCGTCCCCGCCGAGCCGTCGCGGCTCACCGGTGCCGCGGCTCTCCACGGCCGCCTCGCCTCGCCGCGTCCGCCATCCGTCGCGAAACGGCGGCACCCCGCCCGTCGGCATCGCTCACGGCAGCGCGAGCGTCTCGAGGTCGAAGCGGTTGTTCGCCCCGCCGCGCACCACCACGGCATGCTTGGCGTCGAGCCGGTCGAGCTGCGCGATGCCCGCCCAGTCGAGTTTCTCGAACTTCAGGCCGTCCGTATCCGCCACCTTCGCGGTGATCGAACCAGCGCCGCTGATCTGCTCCGCCGCGACCTTGATCACGCCGCGCGCGCTGTTGGCCATGAGCAGGTAATCCTTCCCGTCTTTCTGGTAAACGATGATGTCGAGCGGCCGGTTCCGGTTGCCGAACTCCGCGATCGTCTTGCCGCGGATCTTCGCGCCGGGCTTCAGCTCGTTGAGCGCAAACTGCACCAGCGGCGTGCAGGTGTAGGCCGCCAGCAGGTGGCTCTCGCCGCCCACCTTGTAGGGCACGAAGGTCCGCACCGGCGCCCGCGTTTCGAAGGCCCCGTGCGCCCCGTGGTAAATTTCCACCGACGTGCCGCGCACCACCGGGCCGAACGGCACCGGGATCGCGCGCAGCGTCGAGGCGAACTCTTCGTTGGAGAGGCCCGCCACGAGCAGTTTGCCGTCCGCATAGGCGATGTCGGTGATCGCCTCGAGGCGGCGGTTCGTGCCGCGTTTGCCGGCCGCGGGCTCCGCATCGGCCGCCGGATCGGGCAGCTCCGTGCGCGAGAATTTCACCGCGTCGAGCGACACGAGCTCGGGCTGCCCCGCCGTCGTCACCCGCACCAGCAGCGGCACCGCATCCGGGCCCTTGCCGCGCGCCACCGCGAGGTAGGCCTGCCGCGAAATCGGGTTCACCGCCAAGTCCATGATTTCGATCTGGTCGGCGGAGGTGCCGACGAGCGCGGCGATCTTTTGGTTGATCGCCTCCGCTTTCACCGTCGCGCCGGCGCTGCCGGGCTTCGTGTCCCCCGTCGCGATCGCCGTGATCGCCGCGGCGCGCGTGTCCGCGACGAAGAGCACGCCGTCGGGCCCGAAGGCGAGTTGGTTCATGGCTTTGAACTCCGGCTTGCCGGATTTCATACCGTCGGTGAGGGCAGCGGCTGCGCCGACGGCGGTCAGGCCGAGGGCAAGCGCGGTGGAGGCAACGATCGCGGGAAACGTCTTCATAGGTGCGGGGTGGGATCAGGGGAACGGACACGCGCCGAGCCGACGAGGCCGGCGCCGTAACGGGGTGGACAGCATCCGTCGGCCCCCGCAAGTCAACCGGCCCGCCGTCGGTCCGTCCGGGCACCGGCCCCGCCGACGCCGCCGGCCGACCCCTGCGGGACGCTCCCGGCCTCGCCGCCGCCCCTCCGGAAACGCCGCCCCCGGTCCGCCCCGGCTCACCGTCCCGCCGCCAAGGGCCACAAAGCCCCCGCCGCGGTCGCCGCGAGCACCAAGACCACCCACGGCAACACCGCCCTCCGCCAGCGCCACCACCGCGGCCCGCGCCAACGGTCCGTCCATTCGATCCCGAGCCGGCCGCTCCCGTCTTGTTTGCGCACTCGCACGGTCTCCGCGGACGCGGATTTCGCCGCTTTGTCACAAACTTTTCCCCCTTCCGCGGAAATTATCGGCGAAACAATTTCGCGCGCCATCCCGTCCCCTGTCGCGCACACTTCCTTCATCATGCGCTTCCCGCTCTCGTCCCTCGCGTTCCGCTTCGCCGCCCGCCTCGCGCTCCTCGCGGCCGGCAGCGCCGCCGCCGGCGCCGCCCCGGTCATCAACGAGATCATGTTCCGTCCCGGCACCGGTTACCCGGAAAACACCGCGCTCGAATTCATCGAGATCCATAATCCGGATACCACCGCCGCCAACCTCTCCGGCTGGCAGCTCACCAAGGGCGCGGACTACACCTTCCCCACCGGCACCTCGCTCCCCGCCGGCGGCTTTCTCGTCGTCGCTTCCGACCCCGCCGCCCTCCGCGCCGCCGTCCCGTCCCTCGCCGCGGCGAGCGTCGTCGGCCCCTGGAAATCCGGCGCCACCCTCGCCAACAAGGGCGAGACCGTCACCCTCGCCAACGCCGCCGGCACCGTGATCGACACCGTCGACTACGCCGACGAGGGCGACTGGGCCGTCCGCACCCGCGACACCCTCGGCGGCTGGTCCTGGGTCAGCCCCGCCGCGTCCGGCGGCCGCTCCCTCGAGCGCCGCAATCCCCGCCTCGCCGCCACCGCCGGCCAGAACTGGGGCGCCTCCTCCGCCGCCGGCGGCTCACCCGGCGCCGCCAACAGCCTGTTCGCCGCCAATCTCGCCCCCGTCATCACCGGCGTGAAACACGCCCCCGCCGTGCCCACGAGCACCCAGGCCGTCACCGTCTCCGCCCAGCTCGCCGACGAGTCCGGCGTCGCCGCCCTCACCGCCACGCTCCACTGGCGCGTCGCCACCGCCGCCACGCCCGGCGACTTCCAGACCATCGCCATGGCCGGCGACAGCACCGGCCTCTTCTCCGCCGCGCTCCCCGCCATGGCCGACAAGACCATCGTCGAGTTCTACGTCTCCGCCTCCGACGGCACCCTCACCCGCACTTGGCCCGCCCCCTCGAGCGAAGGCCAGAACACCAACTGCACCTACCAGGTCGACGACGAGGTCGTCGCCGGCGCCGCGCCCGTCTACCGCCTCGTCCTCACCGCCGCCGAAAACGCCGCCTTCGCCACCTACACCGCCGGCACCGCCGGCGGCGGCGGCCCCGGCCAACCCGGCGGCGGCGGTGGCGGCCAGCAAATCGGCGACCGGCAGTTCAACTTCACCCTCGTCGTCTCCCGCGGCACCGACACCACCGTCCGCTACCTCACCTCGATGCGCGTCCGCGGGAACAGCTCGCGCAGCTACACCATCAAGCCGCTGCGCATCTCCATGCCCACCGACAACAAGTGGGGCGGCGTATCCGATTTCATGATCAACCCCCGCGGCGCCCCCGTCGCGCTCCTCGCCCACCGCCTCGCGCGCGCCGCCGGCCTCGTCGCCGCCGACGCCTCGCCCATCGAGGTCCGCCGCAACGGCGTCGAATCCACCGTCGCCACCGGCTCCACCGCCGACCACGGCCAGCTCGTCCGCGTCGAACAACTCGACGGCGACTACCTCGACAACCACTTCCCCCTCGCCCAATCCGCCCAGCTCTACCGCAAACTCACCGTCACCAACTGGGCCTACACCGCGACCGCCCCCGCCAACCCCGACCTCACCTGGTCCGGCTGGTCCAAGGAAAACAACAGCGCCGCCAACAACTGGTCCGACGTCATGACCTTCTTCAAGACGTGGCAGGACACCGTCGCCCCCTACTTCACCGGCGCCACCGCCAACAACGCCGCCTCCGGCACCTGGAACGGCACCCCGCTCTCCGACGCCGACTACGCCAAACTCGAAGCCGTCGCCGACCTCGACTACTTCGCCCGCTGGCTCGCCGTCATGACCATCATGCCCAACGCCGAGGAAAACCTCAGCACCGGCGAGGACGACGACTACGCCGGCGCCTTCATCAACGACGGCACCCGCACCCGCTTCTACCCGATCCCGCACGACCTCGACACGACCTTCGGCCTCGGCGAAGTCGCCACCACCGCAACCAACAAGGGCCTCTACGACCTCACCGAAATCGGCGCCCGCACCGGCAACTTCGCCGACACCCAGCTGGAGGTCTTCCTCCCCCTCCTCGGCGACACCGCGCGCCCCGGCCACGCCGCCTTCCGCGAAAAATATCTCACCGCCATCCGCCAGCTCTACGGCTCCGTCTTCGACGCCGACACCGCCGGCAACGCCAACCCGCCCTTCTACCAATTCGTCGACAACCACCTCGACTGGACGCCCGCCGCCTACCGCCAGCAGATCAAGACGTTCGCCACCGCCCGCCAGACCCACCTGCTCGGCCTCGTCGGCGCCGCCAAGCTCGCGCCCGCCGCCGCCACCGCGACCGCCACCGCCACCGCCGTCAGCGCCCCGACCCTGCGCATCAGCGAGGTCCTCGCCGCCAACACCAAAATCGCCAACGGCGCCACCTTCCCCGATATCATCGAACTCCACAACGCGGGCACCGCCGCCGTCGACCTGAGCGGCAAGAGCCTCACCGACGACCCCGCCACGCCGCGCAAATACGTCTTCCCCGCCGGCACCTCCATCCCCGCCGGCGGCTACCTCGTCGTCTACGCCGACGACCCCTCCTCCGCCCCCGGCCTCCACACCGGCTTCAACCTCGACGCCGAGGGCGACACCGTCCGCCTCCACGACACCGCCGCCGCCGGCGGCACGCTCCTCGATTCCGTTGTATTCGGCTTCCAGATACCCGACCACTCCGTCGCCCGCACCGGCGCCGGCGACCTCACCTGGGCCCTCGCCGTCCCCACGCCCGGCGCCGCCAACGGCAACGCCGCGGCCCTCGGCGATCTCTCCGCGGTGAAACTCAACGAATGGGCCGGCAACATCGTCTACCGCGTCGACCACGACTTCATCGAGCTGCACAACGCCTCCGCCCGGCCCGTCGCCCTCGGCGGCGTGCGCCTCACCGACGACGTCCGCAGCTACCCGAGCCGTTTCGCCTTCCCCGCCCTCAGCTTCATCGCCCCCTCCGGCTTCCTCCCGCTCTACGGCGCCGACTTCGTCTTCGGCCTCGACGGCGATTTCGACCACCTCTTCCTCCTCGGCACCAACGGCGCCGTGATCGACCAGGTCGACCTCGTGTCCCAACCCGCCGACCGGAGCACCGCCCGCGCGACCGACGGCGGCGCGGCCTGGACTACCCTCGCCGTGCCCACGCCCGGCATCTCCAACACCACCGCCCTCCCCGCCGCCTACGCCGCGCTGCTCGCGAATCTCCGCATCACCGAGGTCATGTTCAACCCCAACGGCTCCGCCGACAACGAATACGTCGAGCTCCAGAACATCGGCACCGCCACGCTCGACCTCAGCGGCGTCCGCTTCACCAACGGCCTCGACTACACCTTCCCCTCCGGCACCACGCTCGCCCCGGGCGCCTTCACCGTCGTCGCCCGCAGCCGCACCGCCTTCGCGTCGCGCTACCCCTCCGCCGTCGCCGCCCTCGCCCCCGGCACCTTTTCCGGCGCCCTCGACAACAACGGCGAGAACCTCGCCGTCACCCTCCCCCCGCCTTGGTATGTCCACATTGTGAAGTTCCGCTACGAGTCGACGTGGTCCACGCTCGCCGCCAACAGCGGCTACTCCCTCGTCGTCCGCGCCCCCGCCACCGCGCTCCCGCAGCACTTCGACCAGCGCACCACGTGGCGCGCCTCCACCGCCGTCAACGGCAACCCCGGCGCCGCCGACACCGGCGGCCTCGTCGTCGTCGCCAACCAGACCGGCACGGTCAACACCACCGCCGGCGGCACCACCCGCCTCAGCGTCACCGTCTCCTCCGACGGCGCCGCCACCTACCAGTGGACCAACCTCGCCGGCGCCACCGCCGCGTCCTACACCATCCTCAGCTCCCAGGGTTACGACGCCGGCACCTACCGCGCCGCCGTCACCGCCAACGGCCTCACCGTCACCAGCGATCCCGTCGTCGTTGCCGTCAACACCGCCTCCGCCGCCGCCGCCCGCCTGCTCAACCTCAGCACCCGCGGCGTCTCGCTCACCGGCGCCGACCAACTCATCCCCGGCTTCGTCATCTCCGGCACCGGCACCAAACGTCTCCTCGTCCGCGGCATCGGCCCCACCCTCGGCAGCTTCGGCGTCTCCGGCACCCTCGCCGATCCCCAGCTCACGCTGAAGCGCCTCGACGGCGCCGCCTACGTCGACGTCGTCGCCAACGACAACTGGAGCGCCGTCGCCGCCAACGCGTCCGTCATCTCCGCCACCTCCTCCTCCGTCGGCGCCTTCGCCCTCGTCAACGGCAGCGCCGACGCCGCCCTCGTCGTCGATCTGCCCGCCGGCCAGTATTCCGCCTTCGCCGGCGGCGCCAACAACACCACCGGCGTCGCCCTCGTCGAACTCTACGACGTCACCGGCGGCACCGACACCCGCCTCGCCAACATCGCCACCCGTGGCTTCGTCGGCACCGGCGGCGATGTCCTCATCAGCGGCTTTGTCGTCTCAAGCGAAGGCTCGAAGACGCTCCTCATCCGCGCCGTCGGCCCCACCCTCGCCGGCTTCGGCGTGAGCGGTGCCCTCGCCGACCCGACCCTCACCGTCTTCGGCCGCGCCGCCGGCGCCACCGCCGACAGCGCGCTGCTCTCCAACAACGACTGGGGCGCCAACGCCGGCGCCGCCCACACCGCCGCCGTCGCCGCCCAGGTCGGCGCCTTCGCCCTCGCCAACGGCTCCAAGGACGCCGCCGTC
>JBILLY010000214.1:0-7327 GCA_044375835.1 Opitutaceae bacterium | reverse complement strand
CTTCACCGCGACCAAGACCGCCGACGACGGCGCCGCTCGCCTGCTCGCGGGCGTCTACGATGCCGCCGTCGCCGGCACCTCCGGCCGCGCCCACGCGATCGTCGGCGCCGCGGGCCAATTCTTCGCCGTGCTCGATCTCGCCGGCACTGTCGACGGCGGCTCCGGCACGGTCGACGCCTCCGGCGCCGTGCGTCTCACCACCGCCGGCCGCGCCGCCGTCACCGTCACTCTCAACGCCTCCTCCGCCGTCCTCGCCCTCGAGGTCGCGCCCGCGGCCGGCGGCGCGCCCGTCGCGCTCACCGGTCTGCGCGACAACGCCGCCGGCGTCGCCGCCCAGCGCCTCGTCAACGTCTCCACCCGCACCCGCGCCGGCACCGGCGATGCCGTCGCCATCGCCGGCTTCGTGATCGGCGGCGAAGCCTCGAAACAGGTCCTCATCCGCGCCGTCGGCCCCGCGCTCGGCGCCTTCGGCGTGGGCGATGCCCTCGCCGCCCCGAAGCTCGAACTCTTCCGCGGCCAGACCCTCGTCGCCGCCAACACCGGCTGGAGCTCCGGCAGCGCCGCCGATGCCGTCGCCGCCGCCGCGACGCGCGTCGGCGCCTTCGCCCTCACCGCCAACTCCGCCGACTCCGCGCTGCTCAGCACGCTGACCCCCGGCGCCTACACCGCCGTCGTCAGCGCCGCCGACGGCCGCGCCGGCATCGGCCTGATCGAGGCCTACGATCTCAGCGCCGCCGTCGCCGGCCAGCGCCTCAGCAACCTCAGCGTCCGCTCCTTCTCCGGCGGCGGCGTCGACACCCTCATCGTCGGCCTCGTCGTCCAGGGCACCGTGCCGAAACGCATGCTCGTCCGCGCCGTCGGCCCCACGCTCGCCGCCTTCGGTGTTGGCGGCGCCCTCGCGCAACCGCGCCTCGCGCTCTTCTCCGGCGAACGCGAGATCGCCGCCAACACCGGTTGGGCGGCCGGTCCCGATGCCGCCGCCATCGCCGCCGCCGCCGCGACCGCGGGCGCCTTCGCGCTGCCCGCCGGCAGCGCCGACGCCGCGCTCGTCATCAACCTCGCGCCCGGCGCCTACACCGCGCAGGTCGGCGGCGTCGGCGGCACCTCCGGCGTCGCGCTCGTGGAGGCCTACGAGCTGCCCTGAGCGAGCCGGCGTCCGAGTGGCGGCAGCCGGTGCGTGCGGTTTTTGCTAGTGCCTCCAATTTGCAATCGAGTTTAAGCCCCCGCTCTGGTTGTTTCCGCCGCTCCCCGTGATCTCCCTGACGCTCCCGCTTCCTCGTTTCGTGGTTGGCTTGCTCGCTTGGTTCGCCGTCGCCGCGGGCCTGAACGCCCAGATCGTGGTGCTCGACACCTTCGACGCCGGCACGGTGACGGGCAAAGTCGACACGTCGCTCAACGGCACGACGTGGATCGGCAACGTGACGCAAAACGCGACCTCCATCACGGTCGGGGGCGGTGCGATGGACTCCAGCGGTTGGCTCGGCTCTGGGCTTTCTCTCAATCTGACAGGCGTGAATTTTCTCACCATCACCGCCCAGCGAAATCCCGGGCATACAGCGCCAGTCGTGAACATTCAGTTCGACGATGCGAAACTTACTCCGGAGGTTATTTTTACAATTAGTGCCTCCCTGTTTAGCACTTCGGCGCTAACGACGGTGACGATACCAATTACCTTCCCGAGTGGCTTTGTTGCATCGAATGTTAACTCCTGGCATCTCGGCGGCGGCACGACGGGTTCGGCGGCGTTCCGGATGACGTTCAGCACGTTTTCCGTCAGTGCCGCATCGCCGGTCGCCACCGCGATCACCACGGAGCCGGTCGACCGCTTCGTCGCCGCCGGCGGCTCGACCACGCTCACGGTGGCCGCCACGGGCGCGGGCACGCTGACTTACCAGTGGTTCAAAGGCGGCACGGCGATCACCGGTGCCACCGCCGCGACGCTCCCGCTCAACGCCGTCGCGCTTTCCGCCGCCGGCACCTACCAGGCCGAGGTCACCGGCGCCGGCGGCGTCGTGTTGAGCCGCGCCGCCACGGTCGCCGTCGTCACGGCGCAGGCCGCGCACGCGCTCGCGAGCGGCTTCTCCGGCTATACCGCTGGCAGCACCGTCAACCTCACCACCACGATCACCTACTCGGGCACGCCGTCCTCGTTGAAATGGAGTCTGCTGCTCCCCGCCGGTTGGACCTACGCAAGCGAGACCGGCTCGGGTGCCGGCGTCGCGCCCACGCCCGGCGCGGGCAGCCTCGCGGAATGGACCTGGAGCGGCGCGTTGCCCGCGAGCCCGATCACCTTCACCGCCGTCTACACCATCGCCGCGGGCACGACCGGCGAACAGGCGCTGGCCGGCACGCTCAGCTATGTCTCCGGCGCGACGACGTTGCAGAGCCTCGGCACGCCCGACCCGCTGAAAATCCAGCCGCTCGCGTCGCACCACTCGGCCGACTGGAATACCGACCTTAAACTCGGCCTCGACGAGCTGCTCCTGGTGATCGCGCGCTATAATACGCGCAACGCCAACCTGCGCACCGGCTGCTACGACGTGGCGACGGTGTCGCCGGCCAACGAAGACGGTTTCGCGGGCGCTCCGACGCGGGCGGCCACGGCGGTCGTCGCGTTGACGCGTTACCACTCGGCGGATACCAGCCGCGACGCCCGGCTCGATCTCGTGGAGCTGACGCGCGTGATCGAACTCTACAACACGCGCACGAACTCCGGCGGCTCGCCGGTGCGCACCGGCGCCTACCGCGTGCAGCAAGGCACCGAAGACGGCTTCGCGGCCGCACCGTAGCGCGCGCTCGAGTTGCGGCTCGGTGCAACTGCTCCGGGTGGGACCATTCACCGCATGGGCGCCCGCCGGTTGGGAGCTATCACGCTCGGCTTGATTGAATGGACATGCGACGGGAGTCAGTGCCCGTGCTGGCTCTCGACATAGAGCCTGTCGTTGGCAAACGTCCCGCGGTCCGGTCGTTCTACCCCCATGTCCTCTGGTCAAAAAAAGCGTCTTCTTCGTCCGGGACTGTTGTTCTGCCTAATCGGTGTTTCTCTGGGCGTAGCGCTATGGTTGCTCGCATCGAAGCGGGATCCGCTCTCGTCCCCTTCGGGCGTGATCGACGGAAAGATTGGCAACGTCCCGATTGTTGACCCACCGCCGGTTGAACCGGCTTCGGGGACGAACAAGGGAGTGGCCGCGTCGGGAGCCGCGACGGTGCAGCCAGCTACGAACGCGACCACGAACGTCACGGTGCCCGGATCGGTCGGGAGCCGTCGTCCCCCTCCGGTTGCAAACCCCTATCCGGCCGAGGAAGAAGTGGATTTCTCCACCAACTACGTGCTGATCGGCGGGCGGCGGGCCCATCCGCGGCGCCTGTTGGCCAAAGCCAAAGTCGAAGCGCCGGAACGAGATGCGCAGCTCCAGCCCTTCGGGCTGAAAGTGACGATGGAGTTTTCTCTGACACCGGGTTTGGCCGTGCTGGACAGTCCCGGTCCGTTGCCGCCGCCCGTGACGGGTTCCGAGGAGGCCCGGGCCCGCGGCGAGGCGATGCTGGATCGGATCAAGGCCCTGATGGCGACGGGCCGTTTCGACTACGTCGAGCCCGACTACATCCACACAATCCAAGCCACGGTTTCCGACCCGGCGTTTACGAACGGCATGTTGTGGGGACTGCGAAACACCGGTCAGTTTGGCGGTCTGTCCGGAGCGGATATCGACGTCGCGCGGGCATGGGATCTCACGGTCGGATCGACCGACGTGATCGTGGCCGTGATCGATACCGGGATTCGCTACACGCATCAGGACTTGGCGGCACAAATGTGGCGGAACCCCGGGGAGATTCCGGGCAACGGAATCGACGACGACAAGGACGGCTATGTGGACAATGTCTTCGGCATCGATGCGGTGAAAAACACCGGCGATCCATGGGATGTTCAGGGCCACGGCACGCATTGCGCCGGGACCATCGGAGCCGCAGCAAACGGTGGCGGGCCTCACGTTGGGGTGGCGCAGCGCGTGCGGCTGATGGCGTGTCGATTTATGTCCCGGTCGATCGACGGTAGATCGAGTGGCTCCCAATCAGACGCCATTAAGTGTATTGAATTCGCAGTCTCCAAAGGCGCCAGAATTCTGAATAACAGCTGGGGTGGTGGTCCCTTCAATCCAGCGCTTATTGATTCAATCAAGGCGGCGCGAGAATTGGGCGTTCTCTTCGTCGCAGCCGCTGGAAATGACGGCACCAACAACGATAGCATCGCGTCCTACCCCGCAAGTTACGCGGTGGACAACATCATCTCGGTCGCGGCGATTGATCGCAAAGACAGTCTCGGAGTTTTCTCCAACTACGGTGTGGCCTCGGTTCATCTGGGTGCGCCCGGCGTAGAAGTTTATTCGACGACCTACGACTCCGATTCGAGTTACGATTCCTGGCCGGGCACCAGCATGGCGGCGCCGCACGTCGCCGGTGTCGCCGCGCTCGTCCTCGCTCGGTTCCCTTATATTTCCTTGGCCGATTTGCGGCAGCGCATCCTGTCGGGCGTCGTGCCGACTCCCGCGTTGCGGGGAAAGACGGTGACGGGTGGCCGGCTCAATGCCTACCATGCGGTCAACGGCAGCGGCGACGGGACCTTGGAACTCCAGCTGAGCCCGTCGGACGGCATGCCACTCGTCGCCGGCAGCGTCGTGCCGATGTTCGTGGGCGTGACCGACACCACCGCTGTGACGAATGCCACGGTGCTCGGCTTGGTCGAGGGGCGGGCCAATATGGTCTTTGCCAACGGTGGCTCCGCGCCCGACGCAGTGGCCGGCGATCACGTCTACTCCGCGCTGGTGAGTGTGCCCACGACCGGTTCCTCCTTCAGCCTCCGTCTCGAAGCGACCGCGCCGGGGAAATCGTCGCGGTCCGCGACCTTCACTTTCCCTATCCGGCAGCCGCCGGCCAACGATGCGTTTGCAGCGCGGATCGCGCTGACCGGCAACACCGCGACGACCACGGGCGCGAGCATCGGGGCGACCAAGGAAACCGGAGAAGCGAATCACGCGGGAATCGCCGGCGGGAAATCCGTGTGGTGGACGTGGACGGCGCCGGCGGCGGGTATTGCCACGGTCACGACCGACGGCAGCAGTTTTGACACGACCCTGGCGATCTATGCCGGGAGCAACTTGGCCGCGTTGACCGTCGTCGTGTCGGATGACGACAGTGGCGAGGGGGCGGCGAGCCGGGTGTCTTTCAATGCGGTGGCGGGTGCGACCTATCAGATCGCGGTCGACGGAGCATTCGGGGCCTCAGGCGATATCTCCCTGCAGGTCGCGCTCAGCGCGATCACGGTGGCGCCGGGCAACGACGCGTTTGCCAGTGCCACGGCGTTCTCCGGGACCAGCGCTACGCTGAACGGAACGAATGTCGGCGCGACCAAGCAAGTCGGCGAGCCCAGCCACGGCGGGAATGCGGGCGGCCGCTCGGTCTGGTGGCGCTGGACTGCTCCCGCCAGCGGTGTGGCCGGTGTCTCGACCGACGGCAGCCAATTCGACACGACGCTAGGCGTCTACACCGGAACCTCCGTCTCGGCGCTGAACGTGATAGCTAGCGACAACGACTCGGGCGAAGGCACCCGGAGCTTGGTGATTTTCAGCGTTGTGGCAGGGACGACCTATTTCATCGCAGTCGACGGCGTGGGCGGGGCGGCGGGCCCGATTGCGTTGCAGTTCGCGTTTGTGATTCCGCCGCCGGCGCCGGCCAACGACGCCTTTGCCGCGCGGGCGACGATTGCCGGAGCGAGTGCGGTCGTGACCGGCACGACCATCGGCGCCACCAAGGAAAGCACGGAGCCGAGTCATGCCGGGAATTCCGGAGGCCGATCCGTGTGGTGGACCTGGACGGCGCCGTCGAACGGTGTCGCAACCTTGACCACCACGGGGAGCGCGTTCGACACCCTGCTGGCGGTTTACACGGGTGCCAGTGTCGGCGCTTTGGCGCCCGTTGCCGCCAATGATCAGGACCCCGCCGGGGGCACGACCAGCCGGGTGACCTTTGTGGCGACCGCCGGAACGACCTACCAAATCGCGGTCGATGGCGCGAATACCGGGCTGCAGATAGCCGCCGGAGCGGTGCAGCTGAACCTCGCGCTCGCGAGTTCTCCCCTGAGTCCGGTAAACGATCATTTCGCCAATCGGACGACGATTTCCGGCACGGCCTTGTCAGTCTCCGGCTCGAACTACGGCGCGACGTCGGAGTCGGGAGAGCCCAACCACGGCAGTATCTGGATTAGCCAGTCAGTGTGGTGGTCGTGGACGGCGCCGGCCACCGGCATTGCCACCATCACGACGGCCGGCAGCGCGTTTGACACTTTGCTCGGAGTCTACACCGGCACCTCGGTGGGATCGCTGTTCACGGTGATCCAGAACGATGACAGCGACGGGAAGAAGACGAGCGCGGTCACCTTTGTGGCGACCGCAGGTGTGTCCTACCGCATCGCGGTGGCGGGTTTCCTCGGCGCACAAGGCGCGATTGTCTTGAATCTCGGGTTCGCGGCGCTGCCAGCGGCGCCGGGCAACGACGCGTTTGCGAGCCGGACGCCGATCTCCGGTCTGAGCGCGACCGTCACCGGCACGACGTTCGGTGCGACGCGGGAAACGGGCGAGAAAAACCACGCCGGTCAGCCCGGCGGCGGCTCGATCTGGTGGTCGTGGACGGCGCCCAGAAGTGGTCGACTGACGCTCTCCACCGTGGGCAGCACCTTTGATACGTTGCTGGCGGTGTATCGCGGCACGGCGTTGGGCAGCCTCGTTGAAGTCGGTTCCGACGACCAATCCGGCGGCGGTAATACGAGCAGACTGACCGTCTTCGTCTCCGCCGGGGCGACTTATGCGATCGCAGTGGACGGATGGCAGGGCGCGAGAGGCGCGGTGACGCTCAACCTCTCGCTTGCGCCTTCCTCCGAACTCTATTCCACGGATTTCGAGGCGTTTCCCTTGGGCAGCGACTATTTGGCAGGATTCGACGAGTGGAATTCCACTGGCACAGTCGGCGAAGGGACGAGTGGCACGTTTCAGGGTTTCGGCGACTCTCGCACCGGTTATCTCGGCTTCAATCCCACTTCGGCGGCGAGCGTGTATCTTTGGCGTCCGCTCAGCTACGATCCGGTCGGGGCGGGCACGCCCTGGGTTTATTTCTTCGTCGATCTCGAGGTGCGGGATTCCACCAACGGTCGGCGCGACAAATTTGAGGTGAGGGTCTTCAACCAAAGCGTGCAGTCGTTGGGCGCGATTGTCTTCGACAACCAGACTCTGACCGTTTCTCGCGAGGCTGGAGTCTCGCGCGTTCCGGTGGGCGCATT
>JBILLY010000213.1:0-7340 GCA_044375835.1 Opitutaceae bacterium | reverse complement strand
ACGCGCAGCAGTTCGGCGAGGTCGAGGCGGTTGTCGGTGTCGAGGTCGGCGGAGTGTAAGGTCAGGTGGTTGACGGTCAGCGGCGAGGGCGCGGCGAGCGTGGTCACCAAGCCGGACTCGAAACGCACCAGCCCGCGCGCCGTCACGGTGCGATCGCCGGAACTGCCGGAGGGGACCGACGCCGTGAAGGTGAAGTTCAGGGTCCCTCCAGCCGGCACCTCGGACCACGCCCATTCGATCGTGCCGGTGGCACCGGCGGCGGGCCGGGCGGCGGCCGAGGTCGCGGTATCCGAGACGTAGGACCAGCCGGCGGGCAGATCGACCGACCAACCCAGCGCGCTCGCGCCGGCCGAGGCCACCAACTGGGCCGAAATGGAGACCGGCGCGCCGGCCGCATAGCCGCCGCCGACCACCGCGTGCGATGCTGTCGACGTGTCCGTCGCCGACGTCACGGTGAGCAACGCCGCGAGACTGGTCGACGATCCGAGGGAATTGCCGACGGTCACCGCATACGGTCCCGCCACGGAACCGGTGACGCCGGAGAGGACCAGGGTGTCGGCCGTGGCTCCGGCCACGGGGACGCCGTTGCGGAACCACTGGTAAATCAGCGGCGCCGTGCCGTGCGCGCGCACGCGCAGCGTGGCCGAACTCCCCGCCATGGCCACCGTCGGCACCGGCGGCGAAACGATCACCGGCCGGAAGCCCGTCGGGCGCGCGGCGTCGAGGTCGTGGAGTTCCACCAAGACCAAACCGCCGAGGGTGTCGGCGCCGTTGATCTGCGCGGTGGCGGATCCGACGTGGAGATTGCCGGCCAGCACGATGCCGGCATCGCGACCCGCGGCGGGCAACGGAAACGCGGCGACCCGCGAGGTCGCCGTCGCGACCGCGGTGGCATCGCCGGGCACGGCGTCCCAGTTGTCGTTCTGCCCGACCAGCGCGCTGTCGCGCACGACGAGCAACGCGGGATCGGCGAGCGCACCGGCCAGACCCAGCCCCGGGCCGACGGCGCGCAGCAGGTAGCTGCGCTGGCCGCGACCGTTGGAGCCGAGACCGCCGATCACGACGCCGCCGCCGGCCGCCATGCGGCCGCGGACCGCTACGAACGGCACGGTGCTGAGCGGTCCGGTCGCGAGGTCGGCATCGTAGAGTTCGAGGTAGCCGATGCCGCCGGCGCCCGTCGCCGGGCGGGCGCGCACCGTGTAGGCGCCGGGAGCGAGAGTGCGGACGAGCGCGGCGTCTTTGCCGCCTTGGGCGAGCGCAAAGGCACCGACCGCGGCGGCGGTGGACGCGATCTGGACGGCATCGGCCGAGGTGGACCAATTGTCGTTCAGGGCGAGAAGATTGCCGGAGGAATCGAAGAGTTCGAGCGCCGGGTCCGGCAGGCCCGAGAGACCGAACGGCGCCAGGCCCGGACCGACGGCGCGCAGGAGGACTTTTTTCGGAAGCGCGCCCTCGATCACGAAGGTCGCGACCGCGCCCGAGTCGTCGAGGATGACGCGGGCGGAATAGGCCACCACCCGCGGCACGACGTTGACGCGCGCGACGGCGCTGGTGACGGAGCCGAGGCCGTTGGTGACGGTGACGGTGTAGTCGCCGGCGTCGAAAGTCTGCGCATTCGTCAGGGGCAAGGTCGCCGTGGTCGCACCGGGCAGCGTGAACGAGCCGCGGCGCCATTGGTAGGCGAGCGGGGCGCTGCCGCCGGCATTGACGGACAGGGTGGCGCTGCCGCCGACGGCGAGGGTGACGCCGGCCGGAGGTGTGAGCACGACGGGCGCCGCATCCGTGATCGCGAGGTTCGCCGAGGCGCTCGTGAGGGTAACGTAGCCGTTGGTCGCGACGACGTCGTAGGTGCCGGCATCGGCCAACTGCACGGCGGGAAACGACAGCGTCGACGCGGTCGCTCCGGGAATGTTCACCGCGTTCTTGCGCCACTGATACGTCGGCGGGCCCGGAATACCGGTCGCCGTGATCGAGAGTGCGGCGGTAGCCCCGAGCCAGGTGGAGAGCGAAACGGGTTGGGACAGAATCGAGATGGAGGCGGGGTTGACGACGAGAACGGCGGCGGAACTCGTGACCACACCGGCGAGATTGGACACGACGACGTCGTAGGTGCCGGCCTGGGCTTCGACGACTTGACCGAGGCGCAGGACATTCTGCGTGGCGCCGGAGAGCGACACGCCGTCCTTGCGCCACTGGTATGCCGGAGCCGGCGTGCCGGTGGCGACGACGCCGAGGTTGCCGACGTTGCCGACGTTGAGGGTGGCTCCAGCCGGCTGAGTGACGATCGCGGGGCCGATCGGGGTCAGAACGGTGAGGGTGAAGGCAGTCGAGGTCGCGGTGCCCGCCACGTTGGAGGCGAGCACGTCATACGAGCCGGCATCGGACGCCTGCACGGGACTCCAAGTGAAGCTGGCGTTGGTCGCGCCCGCGATGGCCACGCCCGCCTTGCGCCACTGGAATGTCGGCGTGGGATACCCGGTGGCCGCAGCGGACAGAGTCAGGGTTTGGCCGGCGAACGGCAACTGGCTGGGCGGCGACAAGGTGAACGACGGCGCTGAGTTGACGAACAGCGTGAAGCTCTGGGTCGCGGGCTGGCCCACGCCGTTGCTGGCCGTGATGGTTTGGTCGTATCGGCCAAAACTGGAAGAACTCGGCGTGCCGGAAAAGACACCTGTGGTGGTATTGAACGAAATGCCGGAGGGGAGTCCGTGGGAAAGACTGAACGTGGGTGCCGGCAATCCCGTCGCCGTCACGGCAAAACTGCCGAACTGCCCGACCGTAAACGTGGCCGTGTTGGCGCTGGTAATGGCGGGGGACGCTACGACCGTGAGAGTCGCGGCATTGCTGGTCGCGGTGCCGACAACGTTGGTCGCGAGCACGCGGTAGCTGCCCGCATCGGTTGGCTGGAGGTTGGTGAGCGCCAGCGTAGCGCCCGTGGCACCGGGCAGGTTGACGCTGTTCTTTTGCCATTGGTAGGTCGGCGCGGGATTGCCGCCCGCGGCGGCCGACAACGTGGCGTCCCCGCCCATCGTGACCGTCGCCGAGAGCGGATGCGTGGTGAACGCCGGAATCGTATGCACCGTGAGAACCGCCGCCGTGCTCGTGACGGAGGCCACACTGTTGGTCACCACCACGTCGTAGCTGCCGGCATCACCGCTCTGGACGCCGAAGAGGGTGAACGAACTGCCGGTAGCGCCGGAGATATTCACCGTATTCTTCCTCCATTGATACGCGGGCGCCGGCGCCCCCGTCGCGACCACCGAAAAACTCGTGGTGGCCCCCTGGTTCACCGTTGCCGCCACGGGCTGGGTCACGATCGCCGGCGCGACGTTTACCGTGAGAGTCGCGGCATTGCTGGTCGCGGTGCCGACGACGTTGGTCGCGAGCACGCGGTAGCTGCCCGCATCGGCGGGCTGGAGGTTGGCGAGCCCCAGCGTCGTGTTCGTGGCACCGGCGATGTTTACCCCGTTCTTCTGCCACTGATAGGAGGGCGCCGGAGTGCCGCCGGCCACGGCTGAAAACGTGGTCGAGCCTCCCGCGACGACGGTCGCGGCAGCAGGGTGTGCCGTGAACGACGGCGCGACGTTCACCGCCAGCGCGGCGGCGTTGCTCGTGACGGAGCCGGCGACGTTGGTGATCACCACCGTGTAGCTCGAGGCGTCGGCCGGCTGCGCGCCAAAGATCGAGAACGAGGCGTTGGTCGCGCCACCGATATTGGTGCCGCCTTTTTTCCACTGATAGGTGGGCGCAGGCGTGCCGGTGGCGACGACGGAGAACGTGGCGGTCGTGCCTTGGTTGACCGCGAGGGCGGCAGGTTGGGTGGTGATGGCGGGGGCGACGTTGACGCCGACAGACACGAAGGTGCTGTTGATGCTGGCCACGACATTGGCGGCGACGACGCGGTAGCTGCCAGCATCGGCCGGCTGCAGGTCGGCGAGGGTGAGAGACGCGGCAGTGGCGCCGGAGATATTCACCCCGTTCTTCTGCCACTGGTAGGTGGGCGAGGGATTGCCGGTGGCGAAGGCGGCGAGAGTGAGCGATTGGCCTTGGTTCGCCGTGGCGGTGCTCGGTTGCTGCGTGAAGACCGGCGCCGTGTTGACGGTGAGCGGAGCGGAGGCGCTGGTGACGGAGCCGAGGGCGTTGGTGACAACCACGTCGTAGTTGCCGGCATGGGAGGGTTGGACGTTGGAGAGGGTGAGCGTGGCGGAGGTCGCGCCGCCGAGGTTGGTGCCGTCCTTGCGCCACTGGAAACCGGTGGCGGGTGGGATGGCCGCGGCGACGACCGTGAACGTGGCGGTCTGCCCGGCGGCGACGGTCACGGCTGCGGGCGGCGTGGTGATGGTGGGCGCGGCATCGGACGAGGCATCGCGAAGCGCGAGGGCGTGGTTATTCCCGCTTGCGACGCGATAGACGCTGACAAGGCCAGCGGGGGAAGTCGCAGAGGCAAAGTCTTGGACGCCCCAAATGACGACCGTCCCATCCGATTTGAGCGCGATGCTACTATGGACACCCGCGGCGACAGCAACCACACCGGTGAGGCCGGCGGGAATCTTGAGTAGGTCAAAATCATCCCGCCCCCATGCCGTGATCGTGCCGTCGGCCTTCAGCGCCAGGGCATGGGCACTACCCGCGCCAATCGCCGTAACAGTGGTAAGCCCGGCCGGGAGCGGAAACAGCTGGGCGCTGGATCCCCAAGCCGCCACCGTCCCGTCGGCCTTCGACGCCCAACGGAATGGCGAACCTCCATCTATGCTGCCTCCCATCGCGACGACTGCCCCCAGCCCGGCCGGCACATCGGTCGCCACCCCACCGCCATGCCACGCGACCACGGTGCGATCCGCGCGCAGGGCCATCGCGTAATTTTCGCCGGCAGCGATGGCGATCACGTTGGTCAGTGAACTCGGCGTGTAGTTGATCGAGCCCCACGTGGCGACGGTGGCGTCGGACTTGAGCGCCATGCTGAAAGACGGGCCGGCGGCGATCGCGACGATATTCGCGAGGCCCGACGGAATCACCGTTTGCCCGCTGGCGTTGCTACCCCAAGCCGCGATTGTCCCATCCGCCTTGAGGGCAAGACTGTGGTTGCCGCCCGCCGCCACGGCGAGGGTGCCGCCGAGGCCGGACGGAACGGTGGCTTGGCCCTCGGTATTCCTGCCCCATGCCACGATCTGACTCGTCACCGCGACGCCGACAAAGGAGGGCGCGCTCGCCGCGGTGCCAACGGCGTTGGCCACGACAACCTGATAGGCACCCGTGTCCCGCGCCGACGCGGGCGGCAACGTGTAGCTCGCGCCCGTCGCTCCGGGAAGGTCGCGACCATCTTTGCGCCACTGGTAGGTCACCGGCGCGGCAATGGCCACCGACGCCGTGAGCGTCGGGCTCTGGCCGGGCGCGATGATTTGCCGGCCCGCGGGACTGAGGGTGACCGCCGGGGTCGAGCTTACCGCGAGCACCGCGGCATTGCTGGTTGCGGTGCCAAGCTGGTTCGTGGCGACGACGTCGTAGCTGCCGGCATTGGCCGTGGTCACCTCGCGGAGGAGGAGCGTCGCGCTCGGCCGCGACCGAAAGCGCGATATCCTGACCGACAAACGCAGTCGCGCTGGCGGGCTGGGTCGTGATCGCGGGCGCGACATCGCCGGTGGAGTCGCGCAGGGCCAGTGAATGCCAACCGCCGCCGGCCACGGCGATGACTGAATTCAGTCCCACCGGGACGCTGGTCTGCACGTCGCCATCTGCTCCCCAAGCGACCACCGTGCCATCCGACTTCACTGCAAGGTTGTGGATTCTGCCGGCCGAGATGGCGACAACTCCGGCCAACCCCGCCGGCACATTCCTCTGACCGGAGGCATTGGTCCCCCAAGCGACGACCGTCCCGTCGGATTTGAGCGCCATGCTGTGGCTTGCTCCCGCCGAAACAGCGACCACATCGGACAGGCCCGCCGGGGGGCTACTCTGACCGGAGCCGTTGGAACCCCAACCTACGACCGTCCCATCCGACTTGAGGGCCAAGCTGAAACCGTAGCCCGCCGAAATACCGACAACACCGCTCAACCCCACGGGCACTGCAGTGGCGCCAATCGCGCTATTGCCCCAGGCAACGACCGTTCCGTCGCGCTTGAGCGCAAGGCTGTGATACTGGCCGCAGGCGATCGCGACAACATTGGCCAGATCCGCAGGTGGGCTCGCCTGTCCGTTGCTCGTTTCGCCCCATTGAATCACGGTGCCGTCGGCCTTAAGTGCCAAACAATAACTGTCACCCACGGCAACCGCCGCGACGTTGCCCAAGCCGGTGGGCAGAGAAGACCCAAAACTCCCAAACGTGATCACGGTGCCATCCGACCTCAATGCCGTTGAGGAGAATGAACGCGCCGCAACTGCCGCGATATTCGAGACGCCCAACGGAAACGCCAGCTGGCCCAAAGAATTGCTTCCCCAGCCCAAGAGCTGGGTCGAGGTCGGAACCACCAGCACGAATATCGGGGCACTCGTGACGGCGCCCGAGCCGTCGTTGTAAACCGCCTGATAGTAACCCGAGGCGCCGGCGGCGACCTGGGCAAGGGAGAGCGAGCGGTTGGTCGCGCCCGCAATGGCAAAACCGCTCTTCCGCCATTGCACGGCCGCACCGGCGGCGATGACGGGGTCGAGCGTAAGCGTCGTGCTTTGGCCGGGGGTGAGAACGTAGCGGCCGAAATCGGTCGCGTTGACGACCGGGGAAGAATTTACCGTAAGCGTGGCCGCGCTGCTCGTGACCGAACCGAGGTAATTTGTGACCACGACATCGTAGTTGCCGGCACTGCCGACGAGGACTTCATCGATGGTGTAGGTCGATGACGTGGCACCGGCGATAGCTGCCCCCGCCTTGCGCCATTGGTAGGTGGTCGGAGCAGTGCCAAAATTGGCGCCGACCGAAAACGTCACGCGGCCCCCGCGATTACGCGCCAGCGACGCCGGTTGCGAGGCGACGGACGGCGCGAGATCACCGGACCGGGCCCGGAGAAAGACACCGAATGAGTTCCCGCCTGCCACCGCCACCACTCCGCCCAAGCCGGACGGAATCGCGGTCTGGCCGTCGGCATTTCCGCCCCAAGCCACGACCGTCCCGTCCGCCTTCAACGCCAAGTTGTGGGCGCCTCCGGCCGCCACCGCCACCACTCCGCTCAACCCGGACGGCGTCGTTGTCCGGCCATCGCCGTTGCTGCCCCACGCCACAATCGCCCCGTCCGCCTTCAACGCCAAGCTGTGATCTGCTCCGGCCGCCACTGCCACCACTCCACTCAAGCCGGTCGGAATCGTTGTCTGGCCGCTGCCGCTGTAGCCCCACGCCACGACCGTTCCGTCTG
>JBILLY010000212.1:0-7375 GCA_044375835.1 Opitutaceae bacterium | reverse complement strand
CGTGCAGATGCCCGGCGAGACCGGCATGGCGCTGCTGGAGTCGCTGGAGCCGCCGGTGCCGCACGTGATCTTCACGACCGCCTACGACGAGTTCGCGGTGAAGGCCTTCGAACTCAACGCGCTCGATTACCTGCTCAAGCCGGTCGATCCGGCGCGGCTCGCGGCCGCGGTCGAGAAGCTGCGCGCCAAGGCCGCGGGCGCCGCCGACGCCGCGAAACCGCCGCCGCGCGAGCGGCTGGCCGCGGAGGACAAGGTCTTCGTGCGCGAAGGCGACCACTGCTGGTTCGTCGAGGTGAAGTCGATCCGCCGCCTCGAGAGCGAGGGCAACTATACGCGCGTGCACTTCGAGAACGCGCAGCCCCAGCTTTTCCGCTCGCTCAACGCCATGGAGGAGCGGCTCGATCCGAAGTATTTCTTCCGCGCCAACCGCCGCGAGATCATCAACCTCGCCTGGATCGACAAGATCGAGCCTTGGTTCAGCGGCGGCCTGCTCGTGCACCTGAAAGGCGGCGCCAAAGTCGAACTCAGCCGCCGCCAGGCGCAGGAGTTCCGCGAGAAGATGAGCCTGTGACCTATTTGCCCACGGAACACACGGACGACGCGGAAAAATTCCGCGGCATTGGCTTTCCGGGTATTCCCTGTGTTCCGTGGACCTCCGTCGCGCCGCACCCGCACCGGTCGGCACCCATTTTCCCATGATCGAAGCCCGCTCCCTCACCAAAACCTTCCGCGACAAGAAGCGCGGCGAGATCCACGCCGCCGAAAACGTCTCGTTCCGCGTCGCGCCCGGGCAGATCTACGGCCTGCTCGGCGCCAACGGCGCGGGCAAGACCACCACGCTCCGCATGCTCGCCACGCTGCTGCAGCCGACCGCCGGCGGCGCCACCGTGGCGGGCTTCGACGTCGCGACGCAGCCCGAGCAGGTGCGCGCGCAGGTCGGCTTCCTCGCCGCCAGCACCGCGCTCTACGGGCGCCTGACCGCGCGCGAGACGCTCGCGTATTTCGGCAAGCTCAACGGTCTGACCGATGCCGTCATCCGCGCCCGCACGCAGCGCCTCGCCGACGAGCTCGACATGCACGAATTCCTCGACCGGCGCTGCGACAAGTTCTCCACCGGGATGAAGCAGAAGACGTCGATCGCGCGCACGCTGATCCACGATCCCGCGGTGATGATCTTCGACGAGCCGACGCTCGGGCTCGATATCATGGCGGCGCGGATGATCGTGCGCTTCGTGCGCGACTGCCGCGCGCGCGGCAAGACCGTGATCTATTCCACCCACATCATGAGCGAAGTGGAGAAACTCTGCGACACCATCGGCATCATCCACGGCGGCAAGCTGCTCGCCGAGGGGACGCTCGACTCGCTCCGCACCCGCTACGGGCAGCCCGACATGGAAGAAATCTTCGTGCAGGCCGTCGGCGGCGACGCCGCCCTCGCCAAGTAACCGCCGCCGTCCACCCCTCCGACCCACGCCATGAACTGGAACCGCATTTTCACCATCTACGCCAAGGAACTGCGCGACATGCTGCGCGACCGGCGCACGCTCATCTCGATGATCGTGATCCCGACGGTCGCGATGCCGGGGCTCTTCGCGCTCATCACCACGATCACGGTCAAGGTGCAGCGCGAAGTCGCTACCACCGCGCCCTCGGTGATGGTGCTCGGCGGCGAGGACTCGCCCGGCACGCGCGAGGCGCTGCTCAAGCACGGCAAGATCGCCATCGCGCCGCACCGCGACGACTGGAAGCAGCAGATCTCCGACAAAAAACTGCGCGCGGCCGTCGAGTTGCCCGCCGGCCTCGACGCGGCGCTGGCCCGCGGCGAAGCGGTCGCGATCAAGATCTACAACTACGAGGGCGAGGTGCGTTCGGATCGCGCGGTGCGCGAGCTGCGCTCGTTTTTCACGGCGCGGGCGGACACGGTCGTGGCGGCCCGGCTCGCGGAGCGCGGGCTCGCGCCCGCCGCGATCAAGCCGATCGAAGTGAAGGCGGAAAACGTGGCGCCGCCGGAGAAAGTCGGCGGCAACCTGATCGGCGGCATCATCCCGTATTTCTTCCTGATCCTCGCGTTCACCGGCGCGATGTATCCGGCGATGGACCTTACGGCCGGCGAGAAAGAGCGCGGCACGATGGAGACGCTGCTCTGCAGCCCGGTCGGCCGGATCGACATCGTGCTGGGCAAGTTTCTCATGATCCTCACAGCGTCGCTTGCGACGGTGGCGTTCTCGCTGCTGTCGATGGCGCTTACGTTCAGCGTGGGCGGATCGCTCCTGGCCAAGTCCATCGGCGGCGGCAACGCGGCCAACGCCGCCAAGGCCGCGGAGAAGATCACGTCGATGACGACGCTCGATCCGGTCGGCATGGTCGCCGTGCTCGGCATGGTGCTGCCGATGATCGTGCTGTTCGCCGCGGGGTTGTTCACGATCTCGCTTTTCGCGAAGAGCTTCAAAGAGGCGCAGAGCTACGTCTCCCCTCTGATCATCGTGATTCTGATGCCGGCGATGATCGCGATGCTGCCCGGCGTGGAGCTGAACTGGAAACTCGCGCTCGTCCCGATCCTCAACGTCTCGCTCGCGAGCAAGGAGCTCGTCTCCGGCGTGTGGAACTGGGGCATGCTCGGACTGATTTTCGCGTCGACCTGCGCCTACGCCGCCGTCGCCCTCTGGCTCTCGGTGCGGATGTTCAAGCGGGAGGACGTGATCTTCCGGGCGTAAAAAATTTTCCAATACAGCGGGCCGGGCTGTAAACGCCCGGTAAAAGCCGGCCGCTCCCGTAGCAGGACGGAGGCGGAAGGAGTATGATGCGGCTCTCAGGCGAACGCCCGAGGCCACCATGAACTCCAGCATCACCTTCCCCGCTCCCGCTCCCGCGCTGAAACTCGTCCGTCCCACGGCGGAAAAGTGGGTCGCCTCCCTCGCGGATGAGCGCCGTCGTCTGCAGGAAGGCCAGGATGCCCTGCGCGAACGTGAAGAGAATCTCCGGCAATACGAGGCGCGTCTCCGGGCCCTGCAGGCCGAAATCGAGGTCGGGCAAACCGGTGCGGCCGCAGGTGCGCCGGCCGCCGCGGCCAAGCAGAGCGGCGTGCCTTTCGCCCGTGCGGGCAGCAGGGCGCCGTTCGGCGACGAGACGGCCCTCCAGGTCGGCTGGGAAAAGCTGCACCGGGCGCGGGAGATACTCGAAGCCGAACAGAACCACCTCCGTGTGGATCGCCTTGCGGTCCGCGAACACGAGACGGCGGTGAAACGCCGCGAGCTGGCGGTGGCCGAGCGCGAGATGCAGGTGGCGGCGCGCGAGGCGCGGGCGCCGGCGGCGATGCCGGCCGCGCCGACGGACGAGCCGGTCGCGTCGGAGCACACGATGTCGGCGGTGACGCGCCTCACGCGCGCCCCCTTCAACCTCGCGCGCTCGATGCTGTCGGGAAAGCGCTGAGGCCCGGAGCGATCTTTCCGTCGAGGCAAGCGACGGCTGGGGACGGCCGGGCGGCGGCCGGGCGCCCCCCGCCTTCTTTTTTCCCCGTGCGGGTTGCGCGGAAAAAATCCGCTTGCTCCGCGCGGAGGCGGCGCGCATCACCTCGGCCCGATGATTTCCTCCGTCAACGCCCGCGCCTTCGCCCTCGTCGTCACGACGATGGCCAAACGCGTCCGCTGGCACGGGTCGGCTTGGCGACGAGGAATCAGCGCGACGCACGCGCGACACGGCTGAAGAAGCCCGAGATTTCCACCGCCAAGCCCGACTCACCCGAGTCGGGCTTTTTGTTTTTCCGATTTCCCGCCCATGCCTCCGTAACCACGACCCGACCATCGCTCCCCATGCCCACGCTCGCTCCCGCTCCGCTCCTCCCGCCCGCCGCCGCCCGATCGCCGCGGCTGCCCGCCACCCCGGTGCTCGACCTGCCGGTCGTCTCCTTCTTCGGCCGCGCGCTGGCCGAATACACGAAGTTCTTCGCCCTCGACGTCGCCGCGCTGAAGGGCAGCGACGTGCTCGATGTCGCGGCCGGCCCGTCGTCGTTCACGGCCGAGGCCTGCGCGCGGCGCATCGACGCCGTGGCGGTCGACCCCTTCTACGGGCTGCCCGCGGCGGACCTGGCCGCGCAGGTGCAGCTCGATTATGCGCGGATGTTCGAGCAGATGCGCGCGAAGCGGCGGCTGTTCCGGTTCCGGGCGTTCGCGTCGTTCGACGAGGCGGAGGCGGAGCGGCGGGCGGCGGCGCAGCGGTTCATCGCCGACTACGAGGCGCACTTCGCGCACGGGCGCTACGTGGGCGGCGTGTTGCCGCGGCTGCCGTTCTTCGACGGGACCTTCGACCTCGTGCTGTGCGCGCACCTGCTCTTCACCTACGCGGCGCGTTTCGACTTCGACTGGCACCTCGCGGCGCTGCGCGAGCTGGTGCGGGTGAGCGCGGGCGAAGTGCGCATCCACCCGATCGTGGGCCCCGACGGAAAACCGTATCCGGGGCTGGCGCGGTTGCGGCGCGAGCTGAAGGCCGGAGGCATCGCGAGCCGGATCGTCGACGTGGACTACGAGTTCTTCGCCGGCGCCAACGCCATGCTCGTGCTGCGGAGGGCGCAGCCGTGAGTGCGGGCAGCGGACTCGCCCGCACCCCGGCGCCGCCCTACTACGCGGTGATCTTCACGTCGAAGCGCGCGGCCGACGACGGTCGCGCCTACGGCGCGGTGGCGCAGCGCATGGTCGACCTCGGCACGCGTTACGACGGGTTCCTGGGGATCGAGAGTGCGCGGGGTGCCGATGGGCTCGGCATCACGGTGAGTTACTGGCGCGACGAGGCGTCGATCCTCGCCTGGAAACGCGACACGGAGCACGAAAAGGCGCAGCGCGGCGGGCGCGAGGCGTGGTATGACGCCTACGAGGTGCGCGTGGCCAAGGTGGAGCGCGCCTACGGATTTGCGCGCGACGCGGCGGGCTGACAGGCTCGCGCGCATGTTGTTTCCCCAGCACATCATCGCCAAGAAACGCGACGGCCACGTCCTCACGCGCGACGAGATCGGGGCGTTCGTGCGCGGGGCGACCGACGGCTCGTGGGCGGACTACCAGCTGAGCGCGCTGCTGATGGCGATCTACCTGCGCGGCATGACGCCGGAGGAAACGGCCGACTACACCGACGCGATGATGCGCTCGGGCACGGTGGCCGATCTCGCGGCGGTGCCCGGCGTGAAGGTGGACAAGCATTCGACCGGCGGCGTGGGCGACAAAGTGTCGATTCCCCTCGCGCCGATGGTGGCGGCCTGCGGCGTGCCGGTGCCGATGATCAGCGGGCGCGGGCTCGGACACAGCGGCGGCACGCTCGACAAGCTGGAGTCGATCCCGGGCTTCCGCACGGATCTGTCGCTCGCCGACTACGGGGCGCAGGTGGCGCGGATCGGCTGCGCGTTGATCGGCCAGACCAAGGACCTCGCGCCGGCGGATAAGAAACTCTACGCGCTGCGCGACGTGACGGCGACGGTGGAGTGCATCCCGCTCATCTGCGGCTCGATTCTCTCGAAGAAACTGGCCGAGGGAATCGACGCGCTGGTGCTCGACGTGAAATTCGGCCGCGGCGCATTCATGAAGACGCCGGCGGAGGCGCGGCGGCTCGCGGAGGCGCTCGTGCGGGTGGGGCGGGCGGGCGGCAAGCAGGTGCGCGCGGTGCTCACCGCGATGGAGCAGCCCCTGGGGCGGTCGGTGGGCAACGCGCTCGAAGTCGCGGAGTCGATCGCGTGCCTGCGGGGCGAAGGACCGGCGGATCTCATGGACGTCACGTATGAGCTCGGTGCGCACATGCTGGTGCTCGGCGGCGCGGCGGACGATCTCGCGGTGGCGCGGAGTAAATTGGCGCGGGTGGTGGCCGACGGGTCGGCGCTGGCGAAGCTGCGCGCGATCGTGGCGGCGCAGGGCGGGGATGTGCGGGCGGTGGACGAGCCGGCACGTTTGCCGCAGGCCCGGCTCCAAGTGGCGCTCGCGGCGCTGCGGGCGGGCGTGGTGACGGACGTCGACGCGATGGGCGTGGCGTTGGCGGCGTTGCGGCTCGGCGCGGGTCGGGCCAAGGCGGAGGACAAGATCGATCCGGCGGTGGGCGTGGGCGATCTGGTGAAAGTCGGCGAGCGCGTGGCGGCGGGCGGGCGGCTGGCCACGCTCCACGCGAACGACGAGGCGGCGTTGGCGGAGGCGCGTGCCATGCTCGCGGCGGCGATCGCCGTGGGCGACACGGCGCCGGCGCCGGTGGCGCTGATCGCGGAGACGATGGTCTGAGGGAAGCGCGGGGAGCTGGGAGCCTGGAGCTGATAGTCCGGAGCCGAGAGTTGATCCGTGAAGTGCGGGTTGATCGCGGTGGGAGCGGCATGGGGTTTGGGGTGGCGCGGGGGGACACCGCGGGGCGATCCCGGCGGAGCGCTGTGCGCGGCGGCGGGAGGTTTTTCGTGTTCATCGTGCGGCAAGCGTGGCCTGCTCGCGCGGATTTTTTACGCCGATGGCCCGCCTTGACCGCTACCTCGCTGAAGTCCGCCCGACACTGACGCTGGCGGCGCCGATCATCGTGGCGCAGGTGAGCCAGATGCTGATGGGTGTGACCGACAGCGCGATGATCGGACATGCCGGCACGGTGCCGCTCGCGGCTTCGGCCTTCGCGGGCAATATCTTCAATCTGTTTTTCATCGCGGGCATCGGGCTCCTGGTGCCGGTGTCGATCTTCGTGGCGCGGGCGCGCGGGGCGCAGACGCCGCGGGAGGCGGCCGAGTATCTGCGGCACGGACTGGCGCTGGGTGTGGGCTTCGGACTCGTGGAAACGGCGGCGATGGTGGCGCTGGGGTGGCACCTGCACCGGTTCGGGCAGCCCCCGGAGGTGCTGGCGATCGTGCGGCCGTTTTACCTGTTTTACGCGGTGTCGCTGGTGCCGGTGCTGGCGTTTCTGGCGCTGCGGCAATTTGCGGAAGCGATGGGGCATCCTTGGGCGCCGATGTTCATCATGTTGGCGAGCGTGGGCCTGAACGCGCTGCTCAATTGGATCTTCATCTACGGCAATCTCGGCGCGCCGGCGTGGGGGCTGACCGGCGCGGGCTTCGCGACGCTGCTGTCACGCGTGGCGGGAGTCGTCGCGATTTACTTCTGGCTGCGGCGCGATCCGCGCGTGCGGGAGGCGTGGCCGGCGGCGGGGACGAACGGATCGACGGGCACGGCGCCGGGGAGCGCCGCCGCCGGGGCGGGCGGCTGGTTCGCGCCGTTTTCGCGGGCGCGGTTCCGCGAGATGCTGCACGTCGGTTGGCCGGCGGCGGGCATGCTGCTCTTCGAGTCCACGGCGTTTGCGTTCTCCGGCATCATGATCGGCTGGTTGGGCGCGGTGCCGCTGGCGGCGCACCAGATCGCGATCGGGTGCGCGTCGATGG
>JBILLY010000211.1:0-7393 GCA_044375835.1 Opitutaceae bacterium | reverse complement strand
AGCCGGTCGCGAGGGGGGCGGGGACCCTGCGCGCAAGCGCGTCGGGGGGGGGCGGCCGCAAACCTAGGGAGCGGTGCGGACGAGGTCCAGCGATGGTTCCGGTGAGGCGGGCGGCGGCCGCAAGGCAAGGATGCCGGCCATCGTTGCGAAACGCGGGTGGGCAGTAACCGCCGCGTTACGGTTTCGATTTCGCGTCACCGGGTTAGGCCGCGAAGAACCGCCGTCGCGTCCGGGTCATTTTCCGGGCGCAGCCCGGCGATTTTCCAGTCCGCCCTCCACCTCACTCCGATTTTTTTCGCCCCATGAATCCTGCGCGCTTTTTGACTCCGCTCCGGCTCGCGCTCGGCTGCGGCGGTCTCGCTACCGCGATGCTCGTGACGAGCATCGTCGCCAAACCCGCTCCGCCCGCCGCGCCCCTCAACGGCGGCGCGACCTACGTGTCCGAGGCGGTGTGCATCGCGTGCCACCAGCCGCAGAACCAGAGCTTCACGCACACGGCCCACGCCAATGTGTTCCGGCTCAATCCGCGCGCTGAAAAGGAAAAGATCAGCTGCGAAACCTGCCACGGCCCGGGCTCGAACCACCTGAAGGACCCGATCAGTCCGGCCAACCGCGTCTCGCTGGTCGGCTTCACGCGCGAGTGGGGCACGCCGGTGGCGACGCAGACGGCGATGTGCCTGCAGTGCCATGAGGGCGGGCAACGGATGTTTTGGGAGGGTTCGCCGCACGCGATGCAGAACCTGAGCTGCAGCGACTGCCACAATCCGATGGCCAAGCTGAGCGACAGCGGTCTGCTGAAAAAGCCGAGCATCAACGAAACGTGCTACACCTGCCACCAGCAGCAGCGGGCGGAATTCGCGAAGCGGTCGCACATGCCGCTCGCCGAAGGCAAGATGACCTGCGTGGACTGCCACAACCCGCACGGCTCGACGTCGAAGACCTTGCTCAAGGCGGATTCGGTCAACGAGACCTGCTACAACTGCCACGCCGAGAAACGCGGTCCGTTCCTCTGGGAGCACGCCCCGGTGCGCGACAACTGCCTGAGCTGCCACAACGCCCACGGCTCGAACCACGACAAACTGCTCAACGTCGCGCGGCCGTTCCTCTGCCAGCAGTGCCACGGCAACGCCGGCGGCCACCAAGCCACGCTCTTCAACGCCTCCGGCATCCTCGGCTCCGGCGGCGCCCCGGGCACGCGCATCATGAGCCACTCGTGCCAGAACTGCCACTCGCAGATCCACGGCAGCAACCACCCCGCCGGCGCGCGCTTCCAGCGCTAAGCCCAGCCGCAACCACCCGGAGGCCCGCCATGAATCCCCGCTCTTTCCCGAATCTCTCCCGCCGCCCGGCCGTCGCCGGTGCCGCGGTGTTTGCCCTCGCCGCCGCCGTCGCGACGGCGGCCGGACAGCAGGCCGACAGCGCTGTCGGCGTCGGTTCTTCCCTCGGCAACCGCGAGTCCCAAGCCACCCGCAACGCGCAACCGCGCGACGCGGAGTGGGTGAAGGCGAAGCACACGCCGACCGGCCAGCCTTTCGACTTCCCGTTCGCGCTGCCCAAGCCGGACGCCATCAAGAAGACCGCCTCGGGCTGGGAATACTCCGGCCAGATCGAAGTCGGGGTGATCGGCGGCGACGCCGACGAGCGCTCGGCGCAGTTCCGCACCTACGACGATCCCGACAACGGGGCGCACCTGAACAATTTCAGCCTGCTGCTGAAGCAGCCGAAGTCGGCTCACTTCGTCGAGGTGAAGGGCGGCGGCGCCGGCCGCGACGACCAGTATTACGGACTCAACTTCGGGCGTTACAACGACTGGCAGCTCAAGCTCTACCTCAGCGACACACCGCACGTCTTCACCGACCGCTACCGCTCGCTCTGGAGCGGCGTCGGCACCGGCACACTCACATTGCTCCCGGGCCTCACGCCCGGCGGCACCGCGTCGATTCCCGCGGACAACGCCGCGGCGGTCGCGCTGACGGCGGCCGATCCCGGCTCCACGCTTTCGCTCAAGCGGCGTCGTGCGGGCGCACGCCTCGACCTGACACTCTCGGCGACCTGGAAGGCCTACGTGAGCTACGCGCTCGAGGAGCGCCGCGGCGCGCGGCCCTTCGCGGCCGTCTGGGGCAACGCAGGCGGCACGGCCCCGATCGAGGTGGCCGAGCCCGTGAACTATGACACCGAGGACATTCTGGCCGGTGTCATGCATGTGGACACGCTCAGCGCCTTCAACCTGCGGCTGTCGGCGTCGATCTTTCACAACAACGTCGGCACGCTCACATTCCAGCAGCCGTTTCGCATCCCGCCGGCGGCGGGTGTCACGACCGTGCCGGCGGCGGGTGCTTTCACGCAAGGCCGCCTCGACTTGGCGCCGAGCAACCGCGCGTTCAACGCCCGCGCCGAATACACCCGCAAACTGCCGGACTTCCACCGCGGCTACGTCTCCGCGGTCGTCTCGGCGGGCAAGTGGCGCCAAAACGACGATCTCCTTCCCTACACGACGATCCCCGGCATCACCCAGGCGAACGTCTCGCTGTTGCCCGGCGGAGGCTGGGATACGGTCGGCTCGCTCAGCCGGCGTTCGGCCAACACCACGATCGATACGCGGCTCGCGGACCTGACCCTTTCGGTCAACCCGACGCAGGCGCTGAATCTCAAGGCCAAGGCGCGCTACCACGAGCTCGACAATACCTCGGATCCGTTCCTGGCGGTGAACCCCAACGCGGTTTACATCGACGCCGACGCCACCACGGCCGGCAACCAGACGCGCGGGATCACGTTCGACGGTGTCACCGGCGTCTGGGGCCGCGTGCTCAACGACGCCAGCGGCCAGAACCTGCTGCTCGGCACCAACGCCAACCCGGCGGGCAATTTGCCGATCAAGAGCCCGACTTACGGCAGCAAACAGTTCCGCTTCGGCCCGATGGCGGACTACCGCATCAACAAGGAGTCCAGCGTGAACGCGGTGCTCGAGCGCGAGACCATCGAGCGCACGCAGCGCGAGCGGAAGGACACCTTGGAAGACCGCGCCAAGGTCGGCTACGTGAACCGCGGCCTGCGCGACTCGACGGTGCGCGTCTCCTACGAATATGCCCGCCGCCGCGGCTCGGCCTACAAGGCGTCCACCTACGACGAGCTTTTCAGCTCGGCCATCTTCCCCATCCCGACGACGGCCGGCGCGAACGTGAACAGCTGGGCGGTCCGTTCCAACACGGGCATGCGCAACTTCGAACTCTCCGACCGCGACCAACACACGATCAACGCGCGATTCGACACCATGGTCCGCACCGATTTGAACGCGGGCATCTCATTCCAGACGCGCGAGACCGACTACCCGGGTGCGGCCTACGGCCGGACCAAGCAGAGCGGCCGCTCGCTGAACTTCGACCTCAGCTACAACCCCACGCCGCAGCGGGCGATCTACGGGTTCTATTCCCATCAGGACGGCAAATACCGGCAGACGACGATTCCGAATGCGAATGCGGCCGTGACCATCGGGCTCGTGACGCCGCTCGGCACCGTGACGCCGGCGAACGCGATCGAGATCGGCGCGGCCCCCGGCGGCCCGATCTTCCCGCTGATCAACACGTGGACCGGGCGCAGCGACGACCGCAACTACGTCGTCGGCGCCGGCGTCCGGCAGGACTGGGGCAAGGCGAGCCTCAACGTCGACTATTCCCACTCGATCGGCCGCACCCGCATCGCCTACGACTACACGGTCGGCGGCGCGGTGAACGCCGCCAACGCTCCGCTCGCCGGCACGCGCATGCCGGACTTGGCGACGGACATCGGTTACCTCGATGCGAGTCTCCGCATCCCGATCAACGCGACGTGGACGGCGCGCCTCCAGTTCCGCCACCAGCGCGAGGAGATCCGCGATTGGCACTACACCGGGCTCGCGACCACGCAGGTCGTGCCGGGCAACAATGCCGCCGCGCTGCCGACGGCCACGCTGCTCGACGGCGGTCCGACCGATTTCCGCGTGCAGTGGTATGGCGTGTCCGTGCAGATGAAGTTCTGATCCGCCGTGCGCCGCTCGTGGCGCCGGCTGAAAAACAAAAAAGGGCGCCGATCACGGCGCCCTTTTTGTCGGGAAGACAACGACGGCCTCAGATCAGGCCGAGCTTCATTTTGCCTTCCTCGGAGATCATCGACTGGTTCCAAGGTGGTTCCCAGGTGATGCGCACGTCGGCGTCGCTCACGCCGGGCACGAGGAGGATCTTGCCCTTGGCGTCTTCGGCGATGGCGGGACCCATGCCGCAGCCGGGCGCCGTGAGTGTCATGGCCACATCGACGCGGTAGCCGGGGGCGGTTTCCGGCGCCGTCGGCTCGGTCTGCACGACGTCCATCGAGTAAACGAGGCCGAGATCGACGATGTTGACGGGGATCTCGGGGTCGAAGACTTGGCGGAGTTGCGCCCAGATCGCTTCGGGATCGGGCGCGCCGGACGACAAGGTGGCGGCCTGCACCTGGGTGCCGGCGACCTGTTCGCCCAGGGCGTCGGCGTCCTTGCCGTCGATGCGGAAGAGACCGTAGTCCGTCTGGACGGTGTAGCTGCCGCCGAGCGTCTGGTGGATGAAGACGCGACAGCCGGGGAGCAGCGGCTGTTTGTCGCCGGACGGAATCTGCGTGGCGACGACTTCGCGGGAGATGATGCGTTCGCGGTTCATGGCGGTGAAGCGGCAGGCGGCAAGCTTTGGGCTCCAAGCCGGGCTGATGCGGCTTATCGCTCAGTGCTTAACGCTTATCGCTACTTCTTGAATTTCGTTTGGATGAGGGTGCGGAGGGCGTCGTGGAGCGTGTCGTCGGCGAGACGGTTGAGCACTTCCTCGAAGAAGCCGAAGGTGAGCAGTTCGTCGGCCTGGGTTTTCGCGATGCCGCGCGATTGGAGATAGAACTCCTGCTCGGGGTCGATGCGCGAGGACGTGGCGCCGTGGGTGCAGCGGACGTCGTTGGCCTGGATTTCGAGGCCGGGGAGCGAATTGGCCTCGGCGTCGTCGCTCAGCATCAGGTTGCGGTTGCTCTGGTAGGCGTCGGTCTTCTGGGCGTCGGGGTCGACGACGATGAGGCCGGAGAAGATGGTCTTCGCCTTGTCGAGCAGCGCGCTTTTGTAGAGCAGGTCGCTCTTGGTGTTGGGCGCCTGGTGAATCTGGAGCGTGCGCTGGTCGAACTCCTGGGTCTCGCGCGCGACGGTGAGCGCGAGCATCTCGGAGAACGCGCCGGGGGCCTGGAGCTGCGAGAGCGACTCGTGGCGGGCTTGGCGGGCGCCGAGGTGGAGGTTGAGCGACTGCACGCGGGCATCTCGCCGGACGACGGTGGAGTTGGACTGCCAGGAGAGGGCCTGATGGCTCCAGTCTTGTTTGCCGACGTAGGCGATGTTCGCGCCGTGGCCGGCGTAGAGGTCGTTGGCACCGGCGGCAAACTGGACTTCGGTGTCGCCGGTCGAGCCGAAGTATTCGATGACCGAGACTTTGGCCTGGTCGGCCGCGACGACGAGCGTGTGCGGGAAAACGGCGGCCTGCTGGCCGAGGGCGTAGTGGAAGACACCGATCGGGAGCGGGACTTCCACGCCCTTGGGCACGTGGATGAACGCGCCGTCGGCGAGGAAGGCTTCGTGCAGCGCGGCGAACTTGGGCGAGCCGAGCTTGGGCGGCTGCGCCAGCAGGTGCTCCTTCACGAGCGCCTCGTGCCGGATGAGGGCTTCGTGCAGCGTCGCGACGACAACGCCCTTGGCGCCGAGGTCGGGCGAAAGAGCTTCACGTGAAAACAGGCGGCCGTTGGCGAAGACCAGCTTGGCGGCCTTCGGGATGCCGATGGACGCGGGCGGAGTCGACGTGACCGCGGCGGGCAGCGTGAAGCCGGCGAGCGTGAGGGCGGCGATGTTGCTGAAGCGCCAGGCCTCGTCGGTGCGGGCGGGCATGGGCAGCGCGGCGAAGCGGGCGTAGGCGGCGCGCTTGCGTTCGAGCCACCAGGCGGGCAACGGCGGGAGCGAGGCGAGGTGCGCGTCGAAGGCGGCCGCGGTGAAGGCGCCGACGGGAAAAACCGGCGCGGACGTGGGAGCAGAAACGGACATGGGAGAGTGTGACGTGTGACTTGTGGCGGGTGACGTGTGACGGGTGGAGGGCAGGAGATCGGAACTCGTCACATGCCACTCGTCACCCGTCACTGCGGCGCGGTGCGCCGCCTCAGCCGACGCTGCCTTCCATCTCGAGGTCGATGAGGCGCTTCAGCTCGACGGAGTATTCCATGGGGAATTGGCGGGCGAGGTCGTTGATGAAGCCGTTCACGGCGAGGCTCATGGCCTGGCCCTCGGTGAGGCCGCGCTGCTGCATGTAGAAGATCATTTCTTCGTTCACCTTCGAGACGCTGGCCTCGTGCTGCACGTAGTTGCGGTCGCCGCGGACGGTGATGGCCGGATACGTGTCGGTGCGGCTGTTGGTGTTGATCAGCAGGGCGTCGCACTCGGTGTTGTTCTTGCAGCCCTTGAGGTGCTTCGGGATGTGGACGACCCCGCGGTAGGTGCTGCGGCCCTGGCCGACCGAGATGGATTTGGCGACGATGTTGGACGTGGTGTTGGGGGCGGCGTGGATCATCTTCGCGCCCGTGTCCTGGTGCTGGCCGTCGTTGGCGAGGGCGATGGAGATGACTTCGCCGCGGGCGCGTTCGCCCTTCAGGACGACGCCGGGATACTTCATGGTGAGGCGGCTGCCGATGTTGCAGTCGATCCACTTGATCTCGGCGTCCTCGTGCGCGACGCCGCGCTTGGTGACGAGGTTGAAGACGTTGTTGGCCCAGTTCTGGACGGTGATGTATTGGATCTTGGCGCCCTTGAGGGCGACGAGTTCGACGACGGCGCTGTGCAGCGTGGAGGTCGAGAACTTGGGGGCGGTGCAGCCCTCCATGTAGGTCACCTCGGCGCCCTCGTCGGCGATGATCAACGTGCGCTCGAACTGGCCGAAGTTCTCGGCGTTGATGCGGAAGTAGGCCTGGAGCGGCTGGGCGACCTTCACGCCCTTGGGCACGTAGATGAAGGAGCCGCCGGAGAAGACGGCGCTGTTGAGGGCGGAGAACTTGTTGTCGCCGGTCGGGATGACCTTGCCGAAGAACTTGCGGAAAAGCTCGGGGTGCTCGCGGAGGCCCTCGGTGGAGTTGACGAAGATGACGCCCTGCTTGGCGACGATGTCCTTGATGTTCGAATACGCGGCTTCGGAGTCGAACTGGGCCTCGACGCCGGCGAGGAACTTGCGCTCCTGCTCGGGAATGCCGAGGCGCTCGAAGGTCTTCTTGATGTCGTCGGGCACCTCGTCCCAGGTGCGCTTGGGCTTCTGGCCCTGCGAGAGGTAGTAGCGGATCTTGTCGAAATTGATGTTCTCGAGGTCCTTCGTCGCCCAGTGCGTCG
>JBILLY010000210.1:0-7403 GCA_044375835.1 Opitutaceae bacterium | reverse complement strand
GACGAGCTCGGCGAATATTTTTCCCATCCGGCCTGGCTCGTCCGCGGCTGGCTCGCCCAATTCGGCCCCGAAGCCACCCGCGCCCTGCTCGAGTGGAACCAACGCCCCGCGCCCGTCCACGCCCGCTGGCGGGCCGACCCGGCCGTGCAGCGGCCGCCGGATTTTCTCACCGCCACCGCCTGGCCGGGCACCTACGAAGTCACCTCCGGCCACTGGTCGGCGGTGGAACCGTTGCTCAAGGCCGGCTCCCTCTATCTGCAGGATCCGTCGACCCGCGTGCCCGTCGAGTTGCTCGCGCCCCAGGCCGGCGAATCCGTCCTCGATCTCTGCGCCGCGCCCGGCGGCAAGAGCCTCCTCATCGCCGACACGATGAAGTCCGGCCGCCTCGTCGCCGTCGACCTGCCGACCGCCCGCATCGACCGATTGAAAGAAAACCTCTCGCGCACCACCGGCCTCGAGGTGGCGCTCGTCCAGGGCGATTTGCTTGAGAATATTTCGATGGTGCTGCGCGAACACCGTCTGCCCGACGCCTTCGACGCCGTGCTGATCGACGTGCCCTGCTCCAACACCGGCGTCATGCGCCACCGCGTCGACGTGAAATGGCGGCTCCAGCCCGGCGACCTGAAAAAGCACCCGCAGCAGCAACTCTCCCTGCTCCACGCCGCCGCCCGCCTCGTGCGCCCCGGCGGTCGGCTGGTCTACTCGACGTGCAGCATCGACGCCGACGAAAACGAGCACGTCGTCCGCGCCTTCCTCGCCAGCAAGGCCGGCGGCCCGTTCGAGTTCGGTCGCTCCGTGCTCAGCTATCCGTGGAAAGACGGCCACGACGGCGCGGGCGCGTTTCTCCTGCGGAAAACCGGCGAATAGCCCGCGCCCGGGCCGCCTCGGCGCCGGCGCCGGCGCACGCACGCCGGCCGCCTGACGCCGCAGGATGCGGCCGGAGTTCGCACCGCGAGCTCCCGGCCAAAACGCCGGCGCGCGCCCAAACCGTGCGCCGTCGTCACGGCAGCAGCGCAAACACCCGCACCCGCTTTTCCATTTCCACCGTGCCCTGCAAGAATGTCAGCGTGATCTCCTCCGCGCTCGCCACGAGCTGCTCGTAGCGGCGGAGATCCCATTTCGCGACCGGCTCGCCGGCGATCCGGATCACCAGATCGCCCCGCTCGACGCCGACCGCCGCCGCCGGCGAACCCGGCACCACCCCGGCCACCCGCCAATAGGCCGGCGTCTTGCTGAAACTCACCCCGGCCGAACGCACCGGCGCCGCCGTGATCGGCGCCCGCGAGTCCCGGAAAAACGTCACCCGGTCGCGCACCTGGTCGAAACTCACCGCGAAGTGCCGCAACGCTCCGCCGCCGATCGCCGCCAGTTCCTCGGTCAGATCGACCACCGGCTCGGCAAACCCATATTCGCCCACGGTGATCGCCTCCGCGAGCCGACCGATCCGCTGCGTGCGCTCGCCGGCAAGATGGCCGACCGTCGCGCCCGTCACCGGCCCCGCCGCAAACCGCGGCGAAAAACCCACCGGATTGAGGCTGAACGCCGCGTCGCTGCCCGAATCGATCAACGCGATCAGCGACCGCTCCCCGACCTTGAGCGTGATCAGCGGTGTCTTCCGCGCGTCGTCGAACGGAATCACCGTGCCCGGCAGCGTCGGCGCCGTCCGCGCCGGCTGCAGCACCACGCGGCTGCCCGGATAGTCCAGGGTCAGCAGCGCCTCCCGGAAAAGCGGAAACCCGAGCACGCCGTCGATCTTCACGCCGAAATGCGCCGACAACGCCGCGCAGTCGTGCAGCACCACGTCGAGGTCCGCGAACCGCACGCCGCCGAGCTCCAGCCGGCGCAACGTCGCCCGCGGCAACTCCACCACCGTGCCGTCCGCCCCGCGCACCCGCACCGGCTCCGCAAACGCCGGCGGCAACTCCCGCCCGGGATAGCGCCGCGCCAGAGCCGGCGTCACGAGCGTCACCGACGACCCCGTATCGACCAAAAACCGATACGGCCCCGTGCGATCCCACTTCGCTTCGACCACGAGATGGTTGCCGAACAACTGCGCCGGCACCGTCACCAGCGGCGCGGAAAAACTCGTCTGCCCCGGCTGCGCCGCCTGCCGGACCGCCGTGCCGGTCGAACAACCGGACCATCCGAGGACGGCGCAGGCGACGAGCAGCAGGGGCAGTTTCTTCATTTTGACGGTTTCGGCAGCGACCGACCCAACAGCAGCGCGGTTCCCGTCAACAGCGCTCCTATGACAAACACCGACAGCGAACCCCACACCCAGAAAATCATCCCCGCCAGCAGCGGCGTGAACGCCCGCGACAGCGACCCGAGGGAACGGAATATCCCCAGCACCCGCCCTTGCTCCGCCGCGGTGGCATAGAGCGAGATCAGCCCGGTCGACGCCGGATTCACCAGGCTGGAGCCGAACACCAACAACCCCACCCCGAGGTAGAGCTGCCACGGCGCCGCCGCCACCCCGACGACGATGAAGCCCGCCACCGCCACGCCGAGCCCGATCGAGAGCACGCGCACTTCGTCGACGGTCTTGAGCATTTTGCGCACGATGTAGCCCTGGGTGACGATCGCGCACAGCCCGAGGAAACCGAGCAGCATCCCGTTTTCCTTCGCCGTGTAGCCGAAACGTTGCGTCGCCAGAAACGTGAGCGTCGCCTCCATCGCGACAAACGCCACCGAGAACACGAACGCCACCAGATTGATCCGGCGCACCGCCGGGTCCCTGAGCCCCAGGATGGCGGAGAGCGGGTTGCGCAGCCGCGGCTCGCGCGCCTCGGCCCGCGCCTCGGGCGTGAGCGTCTCCCGGAATTTCCGCGAGATCCACACGAGGTTCAGCAGGCAGAGCCCGAGCGCCACCAGCGCCGGCATCGAGAACGGATTCACCCCGTAGCGCTGCAGCGCCGGAAACCGCGCCGCGAGGTCGATCTGCACCGTCAACGCCCCGAGCATCGGCCCCGTCACCAGCCCCAGACCGAAGGCCGCGCCGACGAGCCCCATCGCCTTGGAGCGCTCTTCCCGCGTCGTCACATCCGCGACCGCCGCCGTGGCGACCGAGAGATTGCCGCTGAACGCCCCGCTCACGACCCGCGAAACCAGAAACACCCAGAACGACCCGCTCAAAAACCACAGCAGATACCCGAGACCCGTGCCGGCCACCGTGAACAGCAGCACGCCGCGCCGCCCGCGCCGGTCGCTCAGCGTGCCCCAGAAGGGCGCGAAGACGAACTGCAGAATCGAAAACACCGACGCCACCACGCCGCCGAACAGCACCGGCGCGTAGTTCGCGATGCCGAACGCCTGCGCCAGCGCCTGCGTCTGCGCCACCACCCAGCCGAGCGCGCCTGTGTTTCCTTCCAGTTTCAGGTAATGCTCGAGCAGGTCCGGTCCGAGCGGAAAGCCGATCGAAAAGCCGATGAGGTCGATGTAGAGCGTCAGGAAAATGACCCCGAGCGAAAGCGGTCGCGGTTTCAGGGGGGCAGTCTGGTTTTCGGCGGAAGGCACGGGTGAACGGAGCACACAAGACACTCCCCTGCGTCTCGCCAAGGCGCAAACCGACGCGCCGGCGCGTCCGCCGGGCCGCCGCCGGCACATTTCCTTCAATCGCCCGCGGGAGCGTGCCGATATCCCGGGCAACCCCGCCATGAACCCGTTCCTCACGCTCGCTTCGGCCGCCCTGCCGGCGGCGCCGCACCCCGCTTGTCCGTCCGCCGATCCTCGCCCGCCGGCTCGTTCCGAGATCCGCGTATTTCGCGCCCCCGCCTAGCCGTCGTTCCAACCGTGCTGGCAGGAGGTCCCCTTCACCGCGCATCTCGGTCCGCGCATCCGCGAACACGTCTGATCTGGAAATAGTTTCCGGTCCGCCGGCACATTCCCGCTTCGACCCGGTCTGCCTCGCTCCGCCCCTTCATGCCGATTCCGCCCGCTCCACTCCCCGCCCGCCTCGAAGCCGCCGTGCCCGCCTTGGTGCGCTTCGTCGGCCCGCAGGAAGTCGACGTGCTCTGGGGCCGGCCGATTTTCAGGGCCCCGCCCCTCGAGCTTGCTCCGCGCCCGCTCGATCTCGTCTCCACCGTCGCCGTCCGCGCCGACTCCCGCCCGGTCCGCGCCGCCTGACCGCGTCGCGCCGCGGATGCGGTCATTGCGCTCGCCGTAAGTAATACCACGCCGCCCGGGCGCTCGCAACGGGAGTGGAAACGCCCACGCTTTCGCGACGTTTGTCTATGTCCGACCCCGCGTCGCTCCTCTCGCCTGCGTCCCCGGCGTCCCCCGGTTCACCGGCCGCACCCGGGCGGGATCGTTTGATCGAAGCCCACACCCGCGTCGAACTGGTGCGGATGGCCTTTCGGGAGCTGGCCAGCGGCACCGCCGCCAGTGCGGCCACCGCGACGGCCTTTGCCATCATGGTCGGGGTCGCTCCCGACGCGCGGCTGGGCGCGATCGGCGGCTGGCTCGCCGTCATAGTTGTTGCGTCGCTCTACCGGATAAATCTCGCCCGCGCCTTCCACCGGTGTGAACCCGCGGCGCAGGAGGACCCGCGCTGGGGGCTGAAATTCATCGCCGGCACCACCGTCACCGGCCTCGCCTGGGGCCTGTCGGTGTGGCTGTTTCCCACCGTCGAACCCGGCAACCACCTCGGCATCGTCCACGCCCTGATGCTCGCCGGCATCGCGACCGGCTCCACCCGCCTGCTTCTGCCGATGCGCAAGGGCAGCATCATCTACCTCGTCGCCATCATGGGCCCGCTGGCCCTGCGTTTCGCCGCGCACGGCGATGTGCCGGGCATCATGTTCGCCGTCTGCGTCGCGGTGTTCACCGCCTACCTGATCTCCGCGACCCTGCGCAACCACCACACCCTGTCCGACGCCCTGGTGCAGCGCTTCGAACGAGAGGCCATCGCCGCGGAATTGCAGGCCGAAGCCGTCCGCCGCGAATCGCGCGAAACCGAACTGCGCGAGGCCCGCGAGCGCGCCGAAACCGCCAGCAAGGCCAAAGGCGAATTTCTCGCCACCATCTCGCACGAAATCCGCACCCCGATGAACGGCGTGCTCGGCATGCTCCGCATCGTGCGCGACACCCAGCTCTCGCCCGAACAACGCGGTTACATCAAGACCGCCTCCGACAGCGCCGAGGCCCTGCTGCTCCTCCTCAACGACGTGCTCGATTTTTCCAAGATCGAGGCCGGCCGTCTCGAGCTCGAACACGCTCCGTTCCCGCCCGCCACCATGGCCCGCGCCGTCAGCGACCTGCTCCACGCCCGCGCCCGCGACAAGGGCCTGAGCTTCGAGCTCCAGCTCGCCGACAACCTCCCCGGCGCCATCGTCGGCGACGCCACCCGGCTCCGCCAGATCCTCGTCAACCTCATCGGCAACGCCATCAAGTTCACCGAAAAGGGCCGCGTCGAACTGCGCGTGAACTGCGTCGACCGCACCAACGACCGCGCGGTCATGCACTTCACCGTGGCCGACACCGGCATCGGCATCGACTCCGCGGCCTTGGAGCGACTCTTCAAGCCCTTCACCCAGGCCGACAATTCGATGAGCCGCCGCTACGGCGGCACCGGCCTCGGTCTCGCCATCTCGATGCGCCTCGCACAGGCGATGGGCGGCGCCCTCCAGGTCCAGAGCACACTCAACCAAGGCACGACGTTCCGCCTCATTCTCCCCTGCAAGCTGCCCGAGGTCACCGTCGCGCCCGCCCGCACCGACGAAGCTCCGCGCTTCGTTACCCCCAAACTCAGTGGCCGCGTGCTCGTCGTCGAGGACGACCTCGTCAACCAGCAGGTCATCGACCTCTTTCTCAAGAAACTGCAGGTCACGATCAAGTTCGCCGGCGACGGCGAGGCGGCCATCACCGCGGCGACCACCGAGTCGTTCGATCTCGTCCTCATGGACTGCCAGCTGCCGGGCATCGACGGGCTCGAAGCCACGCGCCGCATCCGCGAAAAGCTCGCCGGCAAACCGCTCCCGATCATCGCGCTCACCGCCAACGCCAGCACGCACGTGCGCGAGGCCTGCCTCGCCGCCGGCATGAACGACTTCCTCACCAAGCCCGTGCGCTTCGAGCTGCTCGCCGGCGTCCTCCAGCGCAACCTCCCCGCCGCCGCCCCCGCCGGTTCCGGCCCGTAGCCGCGACCCCGACGCGGTCAACGCGCCGGCTCGAGCCACTCCACGCGCGCCCCGCCGCCCGGGGCCTGGGCCAGCACCGCGGCGAGATACCCAAGCGCCGCCTCCGCCTCGACGTCGAACTGCCAGGGAGGGTTCACCACCAGAAGGCCGCATCCCTTCAACTTGATCGCGGCCGCCTCGCCCGCCACGCCGAGCTCCGCCGCCAAGGTCGGCGGAGGCCGCAGCCGCCGCACCTCCGCGAAGAAGTCGTCCACCCGCGCCCGCCCCGTCAGCGGATACCAGACCGCGAAGACCCCGGTCGGAAACCGCGCCAGCCCTTCGCCCAGCGCCCGCGCGACCTGCGCGAATTCGTCCTGCGCCTCGAACGGAGGATCGATCAGCACCAGCGCCCGCCGCTCGGCCGGCGGCAGCACCGCGCGCAACGCACCGTAGCCGTCGGCCTCCTGCACCGTCGTGCGCGGCTGACCGGCAAACTCCGCGCGCAGCGCCCCGCACTCGGCCGGGTGTCTCTCCCAGAGCGAGAGCCGGTCCGCCGGCCGCGCCAGCATCCGCACCAGCCACGGCGAGCCCGGGTAAAACCGCGGCGTGGCGGCGAGGTTGCCCGCGTCGCGGTCGAACGACCGCACCAGCCCCGCGTAGTCGCGGATGCACTCCGGCTTCGCCTTGTCGCCGCCCGCGTCGTCCGCCCACAGCCGCCCGATGCCCGCCGGCCACTCCGGCGTGCGGGCCAGCGTGTCGCCGCTGCCCGCCAGCTCCAGGTCGTAGCGGCCCCGCCCGGCGTGGGTGTCGACGTAGACGAATCCCTTTTCCTTCCGCTGCAGCGCGCGCACCAACCGCACGAGCAGCGCGTGCTTCATCGCGTCGGCGAAATTGCCGGCGTGGAAGTGGTGGCGGTAGTTCATCGCGGGCGGGCCCGCGGGCTCAATCGACCGCGATCTTCACCACCGTCTTGCGCACGACCGCCGCCTCGGCCCCGCGCCGCAGCGAGGGCATGTGCACGTCCGCCGGGAAAAACACCGCCGCCTCGCCCGCCGGCACCGTCAGGCGCGTCGCGTCCGGGGTATCCTGATACGTCACGAGGTCGCGCTCCGGGTTGAACGGGTCCTTCACCGCGATCCGCGCCGCGTCGACCAGCTCCATCGTCTCCTCGCCCTCGATCACCACCTGCAGGTCGATGTTGCGGCGGTGCGACTCGAAGAACCCGTCGGCCCGCGTCTTCGTCGCGTAGACCTGCTCGATCGCGAACACCCCCTCGCCGAGTTCCAC
>JBILLY010000209.1:0-7430 GCA_044375835.1 Opitutaceae bacterium | reverse complement strand
CGGCGTGCTCCCCGTCAGTCTCGCCTACCACGCCGTCTGGACCCTCTTCGTCGCCTTCGGCTGGTGGCTGGTCGGCCGCTACTGCTGGCCCAGCTACCTCGACGAGGCCGACCGCGCGACCGACACCCCTCCCGCCCCGCCCGCCGCGCGGCCGCCGCGATGATTCCCGTCGTCATCCTCGGCTCGTATCTGCTCGTCCTCATCGGCCTCGGGCTCGTCAGCGCCCGCTATTTCCGCGGCAGTTCCGCCGACTACTTCGTCGCCAGCCGCTCGCTCGGCCCGTTCGTGCTCTTCATGACGGTCTTCGGCACCGCCATGACCGCCTTCGCGATGGTCGGGAGCACCGCCGAGACCTTCGAGCACGGCGTCGGCACCTACGGCAAACTCGCCTCGTGGTCCGCCCTCGTCCACCCGGCGTGTTTTTTCCTCATCGGCCTCCCGCTCTGGGCCCTCGGCAAACGCCACGGCTACGTCACGCAGATCGAGTATTTCCGCGACCGCTTCGAGAGCCCCGGCCTCGGCTACGTCCTGTTTCCCGTGCTCGCCGGCCTGCTGCTGCCCTACCTCGTGATCGGCCTCCTCGGCGTCGGCTCGGTCGTCGGCGGCGTCACCGTCGGCGCGTTTCCCGAGGCCTTTGCCGCCACGCGCGGCGCCGTCCCCCCGTGGCTCACCATGGCGATTCTCTCCGGCGTCGTCCTCTTCTACGTCTTCATCGGCGGAGCCCGCAGCGCGGCGCTCGTGAACGTGTTCCAAACCGTCGTCTTCGTCGGCATGGGCCTGCTCGCCTTCTGGCTCATCGCCGATTCCCTCGGCGGTCCCGCCGCCGCCTCCGCCGCCGCCAAGCCCGCGAAAGCCATCCGCGAGGGCAACATCGGCGAGTTGGAATTCTTCACCTACTGGATGATCCCCCTCTCCGTCGGGGTGTTTCCGCACATCTTCCAGAACTTCCTCACCGCCCGCTCCGCCCGCTCCTACAAGCTTCTCCTCGTCATGCACCCCGTCGCCATGCTGCTCGCCTGGCTCCCGTGCATCCTGATCGGCTTCTGGGCCACCGGCGCCACTCTCCCCGGCACCGGCACGCCCGTCGTCCCCCCCGGCGGCAGCGCCAACGCCGTCCTCGGCCTGATGGTCGCCAAACTCACCTCCCCCGTCGTCTCCGGCCTCGTCGCCGCCGGCGTGCTCGCCGCCATCTCGCTCGACGCCCAGTTCATCGCGATGGGCACCATGTTCACGCGCGACATCGTCGTGCACCGCTTCGGCGCCGCGCGCTTCACCGACCGCGACCTCGTGCGCATCGCCCGCGGCTTCATCGTCGCTATGGTCGCCCTCACCTACGCCCTCACGTTCCTCGAGACGCGCCAAATCTTCGCCCTCGGCACCTGGTGCTTCAGCGGCTTCGCCGGACTCGTGCCGCTGCTCCTCGCCGCCCTCTACTGGCGCCGCGTCACCCGCGCCGCGGCCTGCGCCGCCGTCGTCGTCACCGCGTCCGTCTGGTTTGCACTTTTCGCCGCGTCGGATTTCGGTGCCGACCGCAAGTTTCTGGTCGGCGGCATGCTCCCGGTTGCCACCGTCTTCGCCTCCTGCACCGTCACCGTCGTCCTCGTCTCCCTCTTCACCTCCCCGCCCTCCGCCGCCACCCTCGCCAAGTTCTTCCCCTCGAATCCCACGACACCATGTCCAGCAAACTGACTCCCTCCCAAGCGCAGGCCGCCCTCGACGCCCACACGCGCAAGATGATCAAGTGGCACTTCTCGCCCGAAACCGGCTGCGACTACTGGCTCAAATGGGCCAAGGCCGCCAAATGGGATCCGCGCAAGGAGATCACCTGCTTCGCCGACATCGCAAAAAAGTTTCCCCACTTCGACGACGAGGTCCTCCGCAAAGAGCAGCCCGAACGCTTCGTCCCCAGGCAATACCTCGGCCGCCCCTTCAACATCTTCGAGACCGGCGGCACCACCGGCATGCCCAAACAGCGCATCGGCTGGGACGACTACAAGGTCGACTACGAGGAATACTCCGACCACTACGGCCCCGACTTCTTCCCCAAGGGCGACTGGCTCATGGTCGGCCCCACCGGCCCCCGCCGCCTCCGCCTCGCCGTCGAACACCTCGCCAACTACCGCGGCTGCTCCTGCTACTTCGTCGACCTCGACCCCCGCTGGGTCAAACGCCTCATCGGCATGGGCGAGATGGCCATGGCCCGCAAATACCAGGAGCACGTCATCGACCAAGCCGTCACGATCATGCGCCACCGCAAGATCGTGAACATGTTCACCACCCCCCGTCTCCTCGAGAACATCGCCGAGCGCATGTCCCTCGTGAAGGCCGGCCTCAAAGGCGTCTTCGTCGGCGGCACCACCATGACGCCCCAATACGTCCGCTTCGTCGTCGAGGAAGTGCTCGAGGGCAAAATCAACTTCGCCCCCACCTACGGCAACACCCTCATGGGCCTCGCCATCTCGAAGAAGCTCACCAAGGCCGACAACTACTCCATCACCTACTACGCGCCCCAGCCCCGCGCCACGCTCCGCATCGTCAACCCCGACAACCCCGCCGAACTCGTCCCCTACAACGAATACGGCCGCGTCGAGCTCACCACGATGACCAAGGAGTTCTTCGTCCCCCGCTTCCTCGAGCGCGACGAAGCCATCCGCCGCCCCCCGTGCTCCGAGTTCCCCTGGGACGGCGTCGGCGACGTCCGCCCCTTCCAGTCCCTCACCAAGACCATCATCGAGGGCGTCTACTGAGTTCCCTGCGCCCCCGGCGCGAGCCGCTCAACGCCCGACGCTCGAGTCCCGCCTCCGCACCCGTCACTTGAGCATTCAGCGTTGAGCGGTAAGCGCCGCCCATCGCCTTCCGCCTTCCGCCTTCCGCCTTTCGCCTTCCGCCTTTCGCCTTTCGCCTTTCGCCTTTCGCCTTCCGTGTCGTCCGTGTGTTCCGTGGGCCCCAAAAGCCCGCCTCCTTTCGTGTCCTTCGTGTTTTTCGTGGTCCCTCCCTCCCGCCTCCCATGAGCGCTCTCCACATTCCCATCCTCCGCCTCGGCCGCGCCTACCGCAGCCTCGACACCCAGAAGCACGCCATCCCCGGCGGAGCCACGCTTGAGGTCAGCGTCGCCAACTCCGGCCTCATCCGCCGCGATCTCGCCGACCTCCCGCGCGCCGCCGCCGCCCTCCGCGCCATCCCGACCGAGACCCTCGTCGGCTACATGGAAAAAGCCGCCGAGCTCTACCTCCACGGCAATCTCCCCTGGGGCGACGACGACCGTCTCCAGTCCCCCGCCGACTACGCCGCCGCCCTCTCCCAGCTCACCGGCCTGCCCCACAGCCTCGGCCGCTCCAACATGGGCAAGGTCCACGCCGCGATGTCCAACATCCGCGCCGTCCTCGCCGGCCTCACCCGCCGCCTCCCGCACGAACTCTTCGACCGCGGCGTCGTCCGCCAAGACGGCCTCGACGTGAACTTCTTCCCCGAGACCAACAGCCTCGGCGTCCTCCTCCCGAGCAATTCCCCCGGCGTCAACTCGCTCTGGCTGCCCGCCCTCGTGATGAAGGTCCCCGTCGTCCTCAAGCCCGGCCGCGAAGACCCGCTCACCCCCTTCCGCCTCATCCAGGCCATGATCGCCGCCGGCTTCCCGCGCGAAGCCTTCGGCTTCTACCCCGCCACCCACGACGGCGGCGACGCGCTCCTCTTCGGCACCGGCCGCGCCATCGCCTTCGGCAACGACACCACGCTCAAGAAATACGCGCCCTACCGCCACATCCAGGTGCACGGCTCCGGCCGCTCCAAGATTCTCATCGGCGACGATTTTCACGCCGAGTGGCCCAAGCACCTCGACACCATCGCCCACGCCATCTCCGCCAACGGCGGCCGCAGCTGCATCAACTGCTCCTCCGTCCTCATCAGCCGCGACCGCGACGCCCTCGCCGACGCCCTCGCCCGCAAGCTCGCCGCCATCGTCCCGCTCCCGCGCGACCACCCCGACGCCATCCTCTGCGGCTTCGCCAATCCCAAATCCGCCAAGGCCATCGACGAGCGCCTCGAAGAATTGCTCGCCCAGCCCGGCGCCGTCGACCTCACCGCCAAATACCGCAACGGCCCCCGCCTCGTCGAAGCCCACGGCCAGACCTTCCTCAGCCCGACGCTCATCGTCTGCGACGACCTCTCGCACCCGCTCGCCAACACGGAATACGGCTTCCCCTTCGCCAGCGTCCTCCAGGTGCCGCAGGCCGACATGATCAAGCAGATCGGCGAATCGCTCGTCGTCTCCGCCTTCACCCGCGACCAGGACTGGGCCGTCGACCTCATGACCAGCACCAACATCGAGCGCCTCAACCTCGGCGCCTACTCCACGATGCGCGTGCAATGGGAGCAGCCCCACGAGGGCAACCTCTTCGAATTCCTCTACCGCCGCCGCGCCCTGCAGGGCGACCTCGTCGGCGTCTGAAACGGGAAATCGCGCCATCAGCCATCGGAAGTCGGCGAACTTCCATCTCTGGAATTTCAGATTCCCGATGGCCGATCTCAAAACGCCCCCCCGCCTTCACCTCCCGCCCGCTCCCCCGTGCGTGAGCATTCAGCGCTCGGCGCTCAGCGTTGAGCGTTTCCCCGCCGCACCCGCGACTCGCCTTCCGCCTTCCGCCTTCCGCCTTTCGCCTTCCGCCTTTCGCCTTCCGCCTTTCCCCTTCCGCCTGATGCCCGCTCCCTTCGCCACGCGCCCCGCGCCCAAGCTCATCTTCGGCCCCGGCGTCCTCGGCGAACTCCCCGCCTGCGTCCGCGAAGTCGGCGGCACCTCCGTCTTCCTTGTCAGTGATCCCGGCCTCGCCCGCGCCGGCTACGTCGAGCGCGCCCGCGGTCTCCTCGCCGCCGCCGGCCTCCGCGTCACCGTCTTCGCCGACTCCCGCGAAAACCCCACCGAGTCCGACGCCGCCGCCTGCGCCGCCGCCGCCCGCGCCTGCACCCCGCCCATCGACTGCCTCGTCGCCCTCGGCGGCGGCAGCAGCCTCGACACCGCCAAGGCCGCCAACTTCCTCCTCACCAACGGCGGCGTGATGCACGACTACCACGGCTACGCCAAAGCCCCCCGCCCGTTTCTCCCCTTCATCGCCATCCCGACCACCGCCGGCACCGGCAGCGAGACGCAGTCCTACACGCTGATCAGCCGAGACGGCAGCCACGAGAAAATGGCCTGCGGCGACCCCAAGGCCCTCCCGCGCATCGCCCTCCTCGACCCCGAACTCTGCGCCACGCTCCCCCGCGCCACCGGCGTCCTCTCCGGCCTCGACGCCCTCACCCACGCCCTCGAGTCCGCCGTCACCGCAAAGCGCAATCCCGTCTCCGCCCTCTACGCCGAGTCCGCCTTCCGCCATCTCGCGTCCGCCATCGGCCGCGTCGTCGCCGGCCAACCCACCGCCGCCGACCGCGGTGCCATGCTCCTCGGCGCCGCCCTCGCCGGCCTCGCCATCGAAAACAGCATGCTCGGCGCCGCCCACGCCTCCGCCAACCCCCTCACCGCCCGCCACGGCGTCGTCCACGGCCACGCCGTCTCCTTCATGCTCCCGGCCGTGATGCGCTACAACGCCGCCGACCCCGCCGCCGCCGCCATTTACGCCCAGCTCGCCACGCTCCTCCCCGCGCCCCCGCCGCCCGCGTCGACCGCCGCCAACGCCCCCACCGCTACCGCCGCCGCCCTGATCGCGTGGGTCGACGCCACCGTCGCCGCCGCCGCCCTGCCGTCGCTCGATCGCACCGCGATCAACCTCGTCCAACTCGCCGACGACGCCACCCGCCAGTGGACCGGCAAGTTCAACCCCCGCCCCTTGCAGGCCGCCGATTTCGTCGCTCTCTACGAGTCCGCCTTCGCCCTCCACGCCCGCTGACGTTTTCCTCGTTCGCCATGAGCCCGGCCGCCCCCTCCGCCCCCTCGATCGCCCGGTTCGTTCGCCGTCTCCCCCGCTCTCCGTCTCTCCGCCTCTCCGTCCTCCTCGCCGCCCTCCTCCCGCTCCTCGCCGCCTGCGGCGACCGCACCCCACCGCCCCCCGCGCCGAAGCCCCCTCCGCCCGCCCCCGTCGTCTCCTGGCCCATGACGCGCGGCGGCCCCGCCCTCAGCGGCCGCGTCCCCGTCCCCGCCCCGCGCGCTCCGGTCACCGCCTGGACCTTCAAGACCTCCGGCCCCGTCACCGGCGAACCCACCATCGTCGACGGCCGCGTCTACCTCGGCACCGCCAAGGGCATGCTCCACGCCCTCGCCGCCGCCGATGGCCGCGAACTCTGGTCCTTCGCCACCCAGGACTCCATCACCGGCGCTCCCGCCGTCGCCTACGGCAAAGTCTTCGTCCCCTCCAACGACGGCAAACTCTACGCCCTCGACGCCGTCACCGGCACCGCCGTCTGGCAGTTTTCCTCCGACGAAAAAATCTCCTCCGGCGCCATCCCGATCAAAGCCCCCGCCGATTCCGCCACCCCCGGCGCCGACTGGCTCCTCCTCAACGGCTACGACGGCACCCTCCGCGTCCTCAACCCCGCCGACGGCAAACTCCTCTGGAGCTACAAAACCGACGACTACATCAACGGCTCCCCCGCCATCGTCGACGGCCGCTGGGCCGTCTTCGGCGGCTGCGACGCCCACCTCCACGTCGTGCGCCTCGCCGACGGCACCCTCGCCCACAAGATCCCCACCAGCGCCCAGATCCCCGCCTCCATCGCCACGCACGGCACCTTCGCCTACTGCGGCAACTACGCCAACGAGGCCGTCGCCTTCGACGTCGCCGCCGGCAAGGTCGCCTGGACCTACCAGGACAAATCGCTCCCCTTCATGGGCGCCCCCGCCGTCGACGACCGCCTCGTCTACCTCGGCTCCCGCGACAAACACCTCCACGCCCTCGACCGCGCCACCGGCCAAGCCGCCTGGACCGTCAAGACCGGCGGCCGCCTCGAAGGCTCGCCCATCGTCTTCACCGACGCCGTCGTCTTCGGCTCCGCCGACGGCCGCCTCTACGCCGCCCGCACCACCGACGGCTCCGAACTCTGGCAACTCGACCTCGGCGAATCCCTCACCGCCTCCCCCGCCTTCGGCGGCGACCTCCTCGTCATCGGCGGTGACAAAGGCACGATCTTCGCTCTACGCGCCTCATCCCCCAAAACGCCCTGACGTCCCGTCCGTCTAGCCGCAGCAACCTACCACGATCGTGCCCTGCCCTCCCCCGCCCATCGCCGTCGTAACCCTGCTCGTGAGTCCTCGCCGTCGTAGCCCTGCTCGTGAGAGCAGGGACTGGGCGCAGCCTGATGGCCACTCCCACGCTCCTCGCCGCTGTAGCACTGCTCGTGAGCGAAGGGATCACCACGAACGGCCCACCGCGCCTCACGCTCCTCGCCACTGTAGCCCTGCTCGTGAGAGCAGGGACCGACGGGAGATTGAGCGGCAAACCGTCCCG
>JBILLY010000208.1:0-7439 GCA_044375835.1 Opitutaceae bacterium | reverse complement strand
CGACCGCGTCACCGAGATCGGCACCCTCGGCGCCGGCGCGATCAGCGGCGCCCAGGCGCGCGCCTACGCCTCGGAGGTTGACCAGCTGGTCGAGCAGACGCTCCAGCTCGCCAACACCAAGTTCCGCAACGACTACATCTTCGCCGGCACCGCGGTCGACTCGCCGCCCTTCGTCGCCACCCGCGGCTCCGACGGCAAGGTGGCCTCCGTCGCCTACGGCGGCAACGCCGAGCGCATGCCGATCCAGCTCTCCGAGCACGCCGCCATCGAGGCCGGCGCGTCCGGCGAGACCAACCTCGGACTCCGGGATATGCTCAACCGCCTCGTCGGCCTGCGCGACGCGCTCCTCGCCAACGAGTCCTCCGCCGTCAGCGGCGCGCAGGCCGGGCTGATCGAGTCCGAAGACCTGTTGGTGAACGCGCTCGCCGAGCACGGCGGCGTCGACTCCCGCATCGAGGCCAACCGCATCCAGCAGCAGCAGCGCACCGACAACCTCGAGGGCCTCGTCTCCGCGGAGAGCGAACTCGACCTCCCCGCCGCCATCGTCCGCCTCAGCCAGAGCCAGACCGCCTACCAGGCCGCCCTCCAGTCCGCGGCCAACATCATGCGCATCTCCCTCCTCGACTACATCCGGTAACCGTCCCGCCCAACTCCAATTCCCATGAAAGTATTGCCCGAACTCTTCCCCACCGACCTCGACACGCCGCCCTCCAACCAGATCGAGCTGCCGCAAGGCCTCATCGGCTTCGTTCCCTACAAGCGCGCCGAGCTGCTCTACCTGCCCGACCATCTCCCGTTTCTCTGGATGAAACTCCAGAGCCCGGTCGACGACCTCCACTTCATCGTGATCGAGCCCGGCGGCATCGTCCCCGGCTACGAGCCCGAGATATTCGACAGCGACGCCGAAAACCTCGGCATCGAGAATCCCGCCGAGGCGATGATCCTCAACATCGTCACCCTCCGGCGCCAGCGCCCGGTCGAGGCGACCGTCAACCTCATCGGCCCCATCGTCGTCAACCGCCGCAGCCGCATCGGCCGCCAGCTCGTCATCTCGAACTACTCGCGCTACAGCGCGCACCACGAACTGCTCGAACACCCGCAGGCCGCTTCGCTCGCGCGCACCGCCTGACCTCCCCGCCATGCTCGTCCTATCCCGCAGAGTAAACGAGGCGATCATGATCGGCGACAACGTCGAGATCCGGATCACGCGCATCGACGGCGACGTCGTGAAAATCGGCATCTCCGCGCCGCGCGACATCGCCATCTTCCGCAAAGAAGTCCTCACCGACATCGCCGCCTCCAACCAGGCCGCCGCCGTGCGGAACTCCAAGCCCGGCGCCTTGCCCCTCCTTCCGCCCAAACCCGCCGTCGTGCCGGCCCCGCTGGCCGCCCCGGCCAAGTCCTGAGTCTCCACCCTTCACACCACCCTCCGATGAGCGTCATCAACACCAACATCCAAGCCATCTCCGGCGCCCGCAACCTGAACCACAGTCAGGAAATGCTCGGCCGCTCCCTCACGCGCCTTTCCTCCGGCTCCAAGATCGTCAATCCCTCCGACGACGCCGCCGGCCTCGCCGTCTCGGAAAAACTCGACGCCCAGGGCCGGCGCGTGAAGGCCGCCGAGACCAACGTCCAGAACGCGATCTCCTACGTGCAGACCGCCGACGGTTTCATGAGCGGCATGACCAAGATACTCTCGCGCATGAGCGAGCTCGGCATCCTCGCCAAGGACGTCACGAAAAACAGCTCCGACGTGAACCTCTACCAGCAGGAATTCCGGGCCCTGCAGGAGCAGCTCCGCGCCACCATCGGCGGCACGACCGCCGAGATCGGCGGCTCGACCGGCGTCGCCACCCCCCTCGGGGCCTTCAACGGCATCACCCTCTTTGGCCCCAACAGCACCGGCCTTCAGGTCACCATCGGCCAAGCCGTCGGGCAGGAGATGACCATCGAGGAGTCCAATCTCCGCGCCGGCGCCATGCTCGACATCATCGCCCAGGATGCCTCGGGCGCCTACACGCTCGCGGCGACCGACTCCGACGCGATCCAGAAGATCTCCGAAGCGATCCATCACGTCGCCGAGGAGCGCGCCACGCTCGGCGCGGCCCAGTCCCGCCTCGAACTCGCGTCCTCGACGCTGCAGATCGAATACGAGAATCTCTCGTCCGCGATCTCCCGCATCCGCGATGTCGACGTCGCCGAGGAGACGACGCAATACGCGCGCTACAACATCCTCGTCCAGTCCGGCACCGCCATGCTCGCGCAGGCCAACCAGACGCCGCAGAGCGTGCTGAAGTTGCTGCAGGGTTGAGGTGCGTTTCCGCAAGATCCGCGCACGGAAGCGGCTCGCGGCGCGGAAAGGTTTCCGACTTGTTCCCCGGTGCCGGGACGGCGTGCTTTCGCGCGCCGCGCCGGCACCCCGCTTCCACCACTATTCCGATCGCGATGCGCTTCCGTGACCTGCTTCCGATTCTCGCGGCCTGGACCGGCCTCGTCGTGGCCGCGGCGGGCTGGATCGAAGGCGCCCACGTGCCGCGGTCCGGGACCGGATCGCAGGCATTGCACGAGCGCCTCGACCTGCTCGTCTACGGCCTCGTCTGGAGCGCTGGGGTCGGCGGGCTCGTCGTGGCCGAGAACCGGCGGCGGCGGCTCGAAGCGGAGAAAGAGCGGCTCATCGGGCAGTTGCGGGCGAGCGAGCAACGTGTGCGCGAAGCGCTCGACGCCGTGGGCGACGGCCTCTGGGACTGGGACGTGCCGGCGGGCACGGTGTATTTTTCCCCGGGTTGGCGGGCCATGCTCGGCCTGCCGCGGACGGGCGCCGGGTCCACGGTGGCCGAATGGGAGAGCCGGGTGCATCCGGACGACTTGGCGGGCATCTGGGCGGCGGCCAACCGGCACATCGCGGGGGAGACCGCGGGCTTCGAGAGCGAGCACCGGCTTCGGGCGGAGGACGGCACCTACCGCTGGGTGCTGGCCCGCGGGGGGGTCGTCGCGCGCACGCCGGACGGCAAACCGCTGCGTTTCGTCGGCACGGACTTCGACCGCACGCTCCACCGGACCACGGAGCTCGAATACCGCAAGCTGTCGCGCGCGGTGGAGCAGAGTCCGGCGACGGTCATCATCATGGATCGGTTGGGCGGGATCGAATACGTCAATCCGCACTTCACGCGCTCCACGGGCTACACGCCGGAGGAGGTCCGGGGGCGGAATCCGCGTTTCGTGCACGCGGCGGAGCAGAACGACGCGGCGCACGAGCAGCTGTGGGCGGCGGTCGCGACCGGCCGGGAGTGGCGCGGCCTCCAATGCAACCGGCGCAAGGACGGCAGTCTGCTCTGGGAAGAGGTCGCCCTCAGCCCGTTGTTCGACGAAGCCGGCCGCATCACCCACTACGTCGCCGTGTGCGAGGATGTCACCGAGCGGCAGGCCGCCCTCGCCGCGCTGAAGGAGAGCGAGAACCGTTTCCGTTCGCTGGTCGAGTCCCTGCCCAGCGTGGCCGTGCAGGGCTACGACGCCGGTCGCCGCGTGATGTTCTGGAACAGCGCGAGCGCCGCGCTCTACGGCCACACTGCCGCCGACGTGATGGGCCGGCGGCTGGAGGAGATCTTTGTCGCGCCCGAACGGCGGGAGGCGGTGATCGCGGAGGTGAGTCGCTGGCTGGCGGCGGGCGAGCCGCTGCCGCCGCGCGAGGTCGTGGCGGTCCATCGCGACGGTTCCGTGCGCCACGTCCTGGCCAACTACGTCGTGCTCGCGCGCGGCGACGGCGAACGGGAACTCTACTCGTTCGACGTCGATATCACGCCCCGCAAGGCGGCGGAGGCGCAGGTGCGGGAGCAGGCCGCCTTGCTCGACATCACGCCCGACGCGGTGCTCGTGCTCGACCTGCACCGGCAGGTGACGTTCTGGAACCGCGGCGCGGAGCGGCTCTACGGTTGCGTGCGGCACGAGGCGATCGGGCGCGCGGTCGAAGACCTCGTGCATCCGGTGCTCGCGGCGGAATTCGGCGAGGAATGGGACGCGTTGCTCAAACGCGGGGAGGCCTCGGCCATGCGGCGCCACTTCGTCGGTCAGCGCGGCGAGATCACGGTGGCCAGCCGGGCGGTCGTGGTGCGGACCGAGGCCGGGGCGCCGAAAGCGGTCCTGCTCGTCCTGTCCGACGTGACGGAGGCCAAAAAGGTCGAGGCGCAGTTCCTGCGGGCCCAGCGGCTGGAGAATCTCGGCTCGCTGGCGAGCGGCGTCGCTCACGATCTCAACAACGTGCTGACCCCCATCCTGATGGCGGCGCAGATGCTGCGGTCGACGGCGCGGGAAGCGCACGAGCACGAGCTGGTGCAGCTGGTCGCGGACAGCGCGCGGCGCGGCGCGGATGTCGTGCAGCAACTGCTCCTCTACGGCCGTGGCGGCGAGTCCGCCCACCAGCCGGTGCGGGTCACCCAGGTCGTGCGCGAGATCGGGCAGCTCATGCGGGAGACGTTTCCCCGGTCGCTGGGGATCACGGCGCAGTGTCCGCAGGACATCTGGTTGGTGGAGGGCGACCCGACCCAGCTGCACCAGGTGCTGCTGAACCTCTGCGTGAACGCGCGCGACGCGCAGCCCGGCCCGGGCCGCATCGAAGTCGCGGCGGAGAACGTGCATGTCGACGCGATGTTCGCGGGGCAAAATGTCGGCGCCACGCCGGGACCGCACGTGATGATCCGGGTCGCGGACGGCGGCACCGGCATTCCGCCCGGGATCGTCGACAAGATTTTCGATCCCTTCTTCACCACCAAAGCGCCCGGCAAGGGCACGGGCCTCGGGCTGGCGACGGTGCTCGGCATCGTGCGGGGGCACCGCGGCTTCGTGACCGTGGAGAGCGAGCCGGGGCGCGGCGCGGAGTTCCGGATCTATCTGCCGGCCCGGCCGTCGCTCGTCGACGGCGACGCCCCGGGGGCGCCGGTGCCCGCGCAGCGCGGCCACGGCGAACTCGTGCTGGTGATCGACGACGAACCGGCGATCCGCACCACCATGGAGGCGATGCTGCGCGCGGCGGGCTACGCGGTGCTGTTGGCCGGCGACGGCGCGGAGGGAGTCGCGCTGTTCGCGGGCCGGTCGGACGAGGTGCGGTTGGTGATCACCGACCTGATGATGCCGGTCATGGACGGGATGCAGGCGATCCGCGCGCTGCGCTCCATCACGCCGGGCATGCCGGTGATCGCCATGGGGGGCGTTTCCAGCCAGCGCCAGGGCCTGGACCAGGTCTTCGGTTCCGGGGTGCATTTCCTGCCCAAGCCTTTCACCACGGAGAAGGTCCTCGCGCTGGTGCATGAATTGATTGATATGCAACGCAAAGAGTTGCCTCTTGGAGCATGAGCACGACCGCCAAAATCCTCATCGTCGACGATCACCAGATAGTCCGGGACGGCCTCCGTCTCCTGCTGGCGGCGCACAAGGAGTGGGAGGTGGCGGGCGTCTTCGACGCCGCCGCGGCGTGGCGCGTGCTCGAGACGGACCGGCCGAATCTGCTGCTCGTCGATCTGGACTTGCCCGGCGAGAACGGCGTGTCGCTCACATCGCGGGTGCGGCGCGCGTATCCCGAGGTGCGCGTGCTGGTGCTGACCGGGGCCGGCGAGCCGCAGCAGCTGCGGGCGGCGCTCGCGGCGGGGGCGCACGGCTTGCTGCGCAAGGGCGATGCGAGCGAACAGCTCGTGTCGGCGATCCGCACGGTCCTCGCGGGCGAGACTTACCTCAGTCCCCAGGCCACGGAGCAGATCGTGGCGAACCTCGGTCACGCACTGCGCTCGGCCCTCACGCCGCGCGAGACCGAAGTGCTCGCGCGCGTGGCGGACGGCCAGTCGACGAAGGAGATCGCCTTCGAGCTGGGCTGCAGCGTGAAGACGATCGAGACGCACCGGGCCAATCTCATGTCGAAGCTCGGCATCAACAACGTCGCCAGCCTCACCAAGTATGCCCTCCGTCAAGGCTTGACCTCGCTCTGAGGCGAAGGCCTGTGGCGCGCGGCTGCGGACCGCCGGCGCCGGAGTGCGGCGCAGCTCGGAGCGCGGGACGGGTTTTCAGCGCCTGCGCGAGGACCGCGCGCACCATCGCGAGTTCGGCGCCTTCCAGCGGCAGACGCGGCGGACGCATCGTGGCGGAACCGCAACCCGTCTCGGCCTGGATCCATTTGATGTAGTGCACGAACTTCGGGACCGTATCGAGGCGCAGGAGCGGCAAAAACCACTCGTAGAGCTCGCGGGCGCGCGCGTGGTCGCCGGCCCGGGCGGCGGCCACCAGCGCCACGGATTCGCGCGGAAACGCGTTCACGAGCCCGGCGATCCAGCCCTGCGCGCCCGCCGCGATGCCCTCGACGATCGCGTCGTCCATGCCCACGAGCACCGTGAGGCGGTCGCCGACGAGGGCGCGGATCGCGGTGACGCGGCGGGTGTCGCCGCTCGATTCCTTCACCGCCTGCAACGTGGGAAACTCGGCGGCCAGCTCGGCGATCTGCGCCGGCAGGAAGTCGGTTTTGTAGGCGGGCGGATTGTTGTAGAGCATGCACGAGAGCTGCGTGGCGCGGAAGATGGCGGCGACGTGGGCCTTGGTCTCGCGCCAGTCGGTCGTGTAGGTGTAGGGCGGCAGCACCATCAGGCCGGCGCAGCCGGCCTTGGCGGCGCCCTTCGCGAGGGCGACGGCCTCGGCGGTCGAGAGCGCGGCGATGCCGAGCACCACCGGCGCGCGGCCCTTGACGGCGCGCACGGCGGTCGCAGCTACGGCGACCTTTTCCTCGAAGGTCAACGTGGCCGCCTCGCCGAGCGAGCCGCAGCAGACGAGCGCGGTGCAGCCGCTGTCGATCATCCAGCGGCAGTGCCGCGCGAACGCAGCGTGGTCGACGGCGCCGTTGGCGCGGAGGTTGGTGGTGAGGGCGGGAATGACGCCGGTCCAGTTCATGGGCAAGGGAGGGTTCGGTTGGGAAGAAGCGGAGTGTCGCGCGGCGGAGTTCACGGCGCGTAGCGATCGGGGGAAAGGGCACCGAGCGGGATGGCCGGCGCCTCGCCGCTCAGGAGGTCCGCGACGAGTTTGCCGGTGATGGGCGCAAGACTCAGGCCCATCATCGCATGGCCGGTCGCCGCGCAGAGGTTGGCGTAGCGCCCGAAGCGGCCGACATAGGGCAGGCCGTCGGGCGCGCAGGGGCGCAGTCCGCGCCACACGGGCAGATCGCGGAAGTCGTCGGCGGTGAAGTTCGGGAAGTAGCGCGGCACGGATTCGGTGATGCCGGCGACGCGTTCGGGGCGGATCGACTCGTCGAGCCCGCTCAACTCCATCGTGCCGCCGATGCGGAGCGAGGAGCCCATCGGGGTGACGGCCACGCGGGCTTCGTTGAAGATCGAGCAGAGCTGCGGCAGCTCGCGTGGGCGCGGCAGCGTGACGCTGTAGCCCTTGCCGGCCTGCATCGGCAAGTTGAGCCC
>JBILLY010000207.1:0-7454 GCA_044375835.1 Opitutaceae bacterium | reverse complement strand
TGCAGCACCCGCTGCGCGACGTCGCGCAGGTCCGCCGCCCGCTCCCGCAGATACTCGTCGTCGATCTCCGCGAAAGCCTGCACGTAGCGCGACGACACGTTCTGGAAACAGCTCTCGATGTTGCAGCCCGTCGCCTCGAATTCCCGGATCGTCTCCCCGATCAGCGCCTCGTCCTCCAGCACCATCAGGTGCGCGTCGAAGATCGCCGCCTCCTCCGGGCCGATGTTCTTTTCCACCTCGTTCTTGATCCGCGTCACCTGCTGCCGCGTCGCGATCAGCGCCCGGTCGAAACGCCCCACCTCGTCGATCCGCTTCTCCGGCTCCACCTGGTAGACCGGCACCTCCACGTCGCTCTGCACGTAGACGAAGATCTGCCCATACGCGATGCCCTGCGAGGCGGCGATGCCTTGCACGGTGATCTCGTTCTTCGCACGGGAATCCATTTTCAAAATACGGGGTGCAGCCCGCACCGAGGGGGTCGCGCGGCCCGCGCCCGTCGATAACGCGTCCGCCGCGGGACGGGTCAATGCGGATTTATGCCAGACGCGTCTCCGTCACAAAAGCCGACGGTCCCCAGGCCGCGCGGATCGCCGCCACCGCCGGCCCGGCCTCCGCCGCCTCGTCCAGCAACGCGAAACACGCGCTCCCGCTCCCGCTCATCCGCGGCGCCAAGCCGAACCGCCCGCGCAGCTGCTCCAGCAGCGTCGGCAGCGCCACGAATTTCGCGAACGCCGGCGGCTCCATCGTGTTCAGCAGCAGCGCCTCCGCCGGCTCCTTCGCGTCCGCCAGCCACGCCGCCAGCCGCGCCTCCGCCGCGTCCGCCGGCAGATACGACTGCGGCGCCCCCGCCGCCAGCTGCGCGTAGGCCCACGGCGTCGCGATGCCGAAGCCCGGCTTGAACACCAGCACCCGCCGCCCCGTCAGCCGCCGCGCCGCCTCCGCCGCCAACCGCTCCACCCGCTCGCCCCGCCCGCGCATGACCACCGGCCCGTCCGCCAGAAAGAGCGGGCAATCCGATCCGATCCGCGCCGCCACCGCGGCCAGCTCCGCCGCCGGCAACCGCCACGCCGCCCCCGCCAGCGCCTCCAGCGCCTTCAGCGCCGCCACCGCATCGCTGCTCCCGCCGCCCAATCCCGCGCCCATCGGGATGCGTTTCTCCAAAAAAAACGTCGCCCCGCCCGGCCACCGCGTCGCCTCCGCCCACGCCCGCGCCGCCCGCAAAATCAAATTCGTCCCGTCCACCGGCACCGCCGGATCGTCGCACGCCAGCGCAAACTCCCCCGGCGCCCCCGCCTCCGCCCGCACCGTGTCGCCCCACTGCAGCGGCGCCACCACCGACACCAGGTCGTGAAACCCATCCGGCCGCCGCCCCGTGATCGCGAGAAAGAGGTTCAACTTGGCCGGAGCATGCACGGAAACAGCGCTCATGGGATCGGTGACCGCTCATGCACACCCATCCCGGGCGACGGCGCCAGTCGGATTTTGGGTTTTCCCCCGCGCCGTTCGTGTCCATGGTCTCCGTCACTTCATGGCCTGCGATCTGATTCTCGTCCTCGACGCCCAGTCCCCGCGCGACGTCGCTCCCGTGCTCCGCCAGCTCCAAGGCACCGTCCGCTGGGTCAAGGTCGGCCTCGAGATGTTCACCGCCTGCGGGCCCGACTGCGTGCGCGAAATCGCCGACCTCGGCTTCGACGTCTTCCTCGACCTCAAGCTCCACGACATCCCCAACACCGTCGCCAAAGCCGTCGAGTCCTGCGCCAAACTCCCCATCGGCATGCTCACGCTCCACACCTGCGGCGGCCGCGAGATGATGCAGTGGGCCGTCAAAGCCCAGCAGCAGCACAAGCCCGATCTCCTCCTCCTCGGCGTCACCGTGCTCACCTCCATGAGCGCCGCCGGCCTCGCCGAAACCGGCCCCGTCGACGCCCCCGAACACCAGGTCGTGCGCCTCGGCAAACTCGCCGCCGACTCCGGCCTCCGCGGCCTCGTCTGCTCCCCGCTCGAACTCGCGCCGCTGCGCGCCGTCTTGCCCGCCCATGTCGCGCTCGTCACCCCCGGCATCCGCCCGCGCGACGCCAAGGCCGACGACCAGACGCGCATCATGACGCCCGCCGAAGCCGCCCGCGCCGGCTCCACCTACATCGTCGTCGGCCGCCCCATCTTCAAAGCCCCCGATCCCGCCGCCGCCGCCCGCGCCATCCTCGCCGAGCTCGGCACCGCCTAGATTTCCCGCTCTCAGCTCTAGCCTCCGAGCTCCCAGCCCGTCCGCACCGCACCTCCCGCTTATCGCTTAAAGCTTACAGCTTATCGCTTCCCACCCATGCCCCGTTCCGCCGCCATCCTCCTCGCCGCCGGTAGCGGATCCCGCATGGCGGGAGCCGTCACCGACAAGGTCCTCGCCCCGCTCGCCGGCCGCCCCGTGTTCTCCTACTCCGCCGCCGCCTTCATGCAGAGCGCCGTCGTCGACCTCTTCGTCATCGTCTACCGCGACCAGCCGCAGATGCTCGAACTCTCCGCCCTCGCCCCCACGCCGTCGCTCCTCGTCCGCGGCGGCCGCGAGCGCCAGGACTCGGTGATGAACGCCCTCGCCGCCCTCCCCGCCGACATCGCCGCCGTCTTCATCCACGACTGCGCCCGGCCCCTCATCCGGCCCGAGCAACTCGTCGCCCTCCACAAAATCGTCCGCCGCGAGCACGCCGTCGTCCTCGCCCACCGCGTCACCGACACCATCAAGGAACACCGCCCCGACGCCCGCCTCCGCACCCTCGATCGTTCCCGTCTCTGGGCCATGGAGACGCCGCAGGTTTTCTCCCGCGACCTCGTCGCCCGCGCCTACGCCCGCGTCGCGAAAAAAGGCCTCTCCATCACCGACGACGCCCAGGCCGTCGAGCAACTCGGCCACCCCATCGCCCTCCTCGAGAACCCGCACCCCAACCCCAAGCTCACCACGCCGGCCGATCTCGCCTACGTCGAATACCTCCTCGCCCGCGACGCCGCCCCCCCGGCGAGTTGATTGCTTTTCCGTGTCTTCCGTGTGTTCCGTGGGCCACCCGCTCTCCCCATGAATTTCCGCATCGGCCACGGCTACGACATCCACCGCATCGTCGCGGGCCGCCCCATGGTCCTCGGCGGCGTGCGCTTCGACACCGACTACGGCCTCGACGGCCACAGCGACGCCGACTGCCTCACCCACGCGATCTGCGACGCCCTGCTCGGCGCCGCCGCCCTGCCCGACATCGGTCATTTCTTTCCGAATACGGACCCCGCCTACAAAAACATCGACTCCCAGGTCCTGCTCGCCCGCGTCTGCGGCGAACTCTCCAAGCGCGGCTTCGCCGTCAGCAACATCGACGCCACCGTCATCGCCGAGAAACCCAAGATCTACCCGCGCCTCGCCGAGATGAAGGCCGCCCTCGCCAAGTCGACGCACCTGCCCCTCCACTCCGTCGGCCTCAAGGCCACCACCAACGAGGGCATCGACGAGATCGGCCGCGGCCTCGCCGTCGCCGCCCACGCCGTCGCCCTCATCGTCAAGGCCTGACGTCCCACCGTCCCCCGCTCGGCCGTAGCGGCGGGCGTCCGTGCCCGCCGGCCCTTTTCCGCCCGCCCTCCTTTTTTCCATCCATGCGTTTCCCGTCCCTCCCGCTCCGCCGCCTCGTCGTCTCCGCCGCGCTCGTCCCGCTCCTCTTCGCCCTCGGCTGCGCCAAACGCGAATCCACCGTCGCCCTCGGCAACCAAAACGGCGTCTTCCACATCAGCATCGGCTCCGAGCCCACCGATCTCGATCCCCACACCGTCACCGGCCTGGGCGACGCCAAGGTCATCCAGTCGCTCTTCGACCCGCTCGTCAGCTTCGAGCCCGTCACCCTGAAGCCCGTCCCCGCCCTCGCCGAGCGCTGGGAAACATCCGCCGACGGCCTCACCTACACCTTCCACCTGCGCGCCAACGCCAAGTGGTCCAACGGCGACCCCGTCACCGCCCAGGACTGCGTCGACTCCTGGCGCCGCATCCTCACCCCGGCGCTCGCCGCCGACTACGCCTACTTCCTCCACCTCATCCGCGGCGCCGAAGCCTTCAACAAGGGCACGACCACCGATTTCTCCACCGTCGGCGCCAAGGCCGTCGACGCCCGCACCCTCGTCGTCACGCTCACGCACCCCGCGCCCTACTTCCTCCAGATTTTGCTAAACTCCCCGTGGCGCCCCGTCCACGTCCGCTCCATCGCCGCCGCCGGCGATCCCTACCGCCGCGGCCAGCCCTGGACCAAGCCCGGCAAACTCGTCTCCAGCGGCCCCTTCGTCCTCAAGGAATGGGCCACCCACCAGCGCGTCGTCGTCGAGAAATCCCCGACCTACTGGGATCGCGACCGCGTCAAACTCAACGCCGTCCACTTCTATCCGACCGACAGCATCGACGCCGAGGAGCGCGCCTTCCGCGCCGGCCAGCTCCACGCCACCTGGGCCCTCCCGCTCTCCAAGGTTCTCCCGCTGCAAAAGGAAAACTCTCCCAATCTCCGCATCGACCCCAACCTCGAGACCTACTTCTTCCGGCTCAACGTCCGCAAAGCCCCGTTCACCGACGCCCGCATCCGCCGCGCCCTCTCCCTCGCCATCGATCGCGAGACCATCGCGAGCAAGATTCTCCCCGGCGGCCGCAAACCCGCGCCCACCTTCGTCCCCGATTTTCTCACCGGCTACACGCCGCCCAAGCGCACCGCCTACGATCCCGAGACCGCCCGCCGCCTCCTCGCCGAAGCCGGCTTCCCCAAAGGCGCCAACCTCCCGCCGATCGAAATCCTCTACAACAACAACGAAATCCTCCGCCTCGTCTGCGAAGCCGTGCAGCAGATGTGGCGCCGCGAACTCGGCGTCGACGTCCGCCTCGTGAACCAGGAATACAAAGTCGTCTTCGCCAACCGCCGCGCCGGCGACTACCAGCTCCTCCTCGGCACCTGGACCGCCGACTACCTCGACGCCACCACGTTCCTCGACCTCTGGCGCAGCGGCTCCGGCAACAACCACACCGGCTGGACCGACCCCGCCTACGACGCCCTCGCCAAAAAAGCCGACGCCACCGTCGACCCCGTCGCCCGCGCCTCGATCCTCGCCGAGGCCGAAGCCCTCGTCCTCGATTCCGCGCCGATCATCCCCGTCTACTTCAACACCCACGTCTATTTGCTCCATCCCGCCGTCAAAGGCTGGCAGCCGACGCCGATGGACCACACCGACTACCGCTACGTCTCGCTCCAACCCTGACGAGCCTGCGCCGCCCAAAATCTCCGCCGTTGGGGGCGTTCCGCCCAAGCGGCCCCCACCAAATCCCGCCGGATTGAAAAAGCCTCACCGCCCCCGCGCTTCGCCGATCAGGCGAAGCCCTCACACGGTCGCCGGCGGATCACGCAGAAAAGATTAGCGGAGATCAGCGGTTCCCCAACCTCGATTCCCTTGGTCCCGCCTCTCCCTCCAGGCCCCCGCGCCATGACTCCCACCCGCGCGATCATCCTCCTCGCCGCGTTGCTACTCGCCGGCTGCGGCCGCCGCGAAACGTCCTCCGCGCCCGCCACCGCCGCACCCGCCACCGCCGCACCCGCCGCCGCCGTCCTCCGCCTCGCGCAGCGCAACGAACCCGTCTCCCTCGACCCCGCCACCACGCCGCTGCCCGACGAGATCGGCATCCTCCGCGCCTTCTACGAGGGCCTCCTCCTCCCCGGCCCCGACGGCTCCGCGCCCGTCCCCGGCGCCGCCGAGTCCTTCGCCGTCTCCGCCGACGGCCTCGTCTACACCTTTCGCCTGCGCAAAGACGCCCGCTGGTCCGACGGCTCCCCCGTCACCGCCGCGCACTTCGTCGACTCCTTCCGCCGCACGCTCCTCCCCGCCACCGCCGCGCCCAAGGCCAACGTCTTCTACGACTTGAAAAACGCCCGCGCCTTCAACGCCGGCCGCCTCGCCGATTTCGCCGCCGTCGGCTTCCGCGCGCCCGATGCCGCTACGCTTGAGATCACGCTGGAGGCCCCGAATCCACGTTTCCCCTACTACGTCGCCAGCGGCCCCTGGCTTCCCGTCCGCGCCGACCTCGTCGCCCGCGACGCCAAGGCCCTCGGCGACCCTGCCCGCTTCGTCGGCAACGGCCCGTTTCTCCTCAAGGAATGGCGCCCCGACCAACGCATCGTCGCCGCCAAAAACCCTGCCTGGCACGGCGCCGCCGGCGTCGCCCTCGCGGAGATCCGCTGGCTGCGCTTCGACAGCGGCGACAGCGAGGACCGCGCCTACCGCGCCGGCCAGATCGACGCCACCATGTCGGTGCCGTTCAGCAAAGTGCAGCCCTACGCCGCCGAGCGCCCCGGCGAGCTCAAGCGCAGCGCCCTCCTCGAAACCCGCTACCTCGCCTTCAACACCCGCAAACCCCTCCTCTCCGATCCCCGCGTCCGCCGCGCGCTCGCCCTCGCCATCGACCGCGCCCAGATCTGCACCCGCGTCCTCCAGGGCGGCCAACTGCCCGCCGGCGTGCTCATCCCCGCCGCGCTCCGCCGGCCCGACGCCGCGACGCCGCCGACCTACGCCCACGGCTTCGCCCCCGACGAAGCCCGCGCGTCGCTCGCCGCCAGCGGCGTCGACGTCGCCAAACTCAACGGCCTCGAACTCGCCTTCTGGGGCAACCCCGCTGCCCTCGAGGCCATCCAGGAAATGTGGCGCCGCGAGCTCGGCCTCCGCGTCCAGCTCGTCCAACGCGAGGCCCGCGTCCACCTCGATGCCCTCCGCTCCGGCCACTTCGACCTCGGCCTCATCACGATCATCCCCGACGTCGCCGACCCGCTCGCCTTCGTCGAGGACTTCACCGGCACCGGCGGGGAAAATTATCCCCAGCTGCAGGATGCCGAGTTCGACCGCCACCTCGCCGCCCGCCGCCCCTTCGCCGCCGAGCAACGCCTCCTCGAACTCGCCGCGCTCACCCCCGTCTACTTCAACACCAAGATCTTTTTGCTCTCCCCCGCCGTCCGCGGCTGGAACGAAGACGCCCTCTGGGGCCGCACCTACCACGGCATTACGCTCGGCGGCCGTTGATCCCGCCGCGGGTCGGCCCGCATCCGGCGCGCCGCCCCGCCCGTAGCCCTCGTCACACCCGTCTTCGCTCCGGCCCCCATGTCCACACTCGCCCTTCTCGTCTCCGCCACCGTCGCCCTCTGCCTGCTTTTCGCGGCGCTCTATTTTCTCGCCCGCCGCCTCGACAACTACGGCATCGTCGACGTCGCGTGGTCCTACGCGTTCGCCGGACTCGCGGCGTTCTACGCCCTGGCCGGCGCCGGCGATCCGCTGCGCCGCGCGCTCATCGGCACGCTCGCCGCCGTCTGGAGCCTGCGCCTCGGCACCCACCTGCTCGTCCGCGTCGCCTCGCATCACCCGAAGGAAGACACCCGCTACCTGCAGCTCCGCCGCGACTGGGCCGGAAAATTCGC
>JBILLY010000205.1:0-7459 GCA_044375835.1 Opitutaceae bacterium | reverse complement strand
CGTCGGCGCCAAGGGCACCGTCTACGGCGTGGAGATCCAGCAGGCGTTTCTGGACCTGCTCATGGCGAACATGAAGCGCCGCGGCGTGGGCGAGATCGTGAAGCCCGTGCTCGGCACGGTGCAGGACCCGCAGCTGCCGGCGGCGGCGTGCGACCTGATTTTGCTCGTCGATGAGTATCATGAACTCGACTACCCGTGGGAGATGACGCGCGCGATGGCGCGGGCGCTCAAGCCGGGCGGGCGGCTCGTGCTGGTGGAGTATCGCGGCGAGGACCCGGCGGTGCCGATCAAGCCGCTGCACAAGATGACCGAGGCGCAGGTGAAGAAGGAGATCGCGGGCGGCGGGCATCCGCTGACGTTCGTGGAAAACATCGGCACGCTGCCGCGGCAGCACGTGTTGGTGTTCCGGAAGAACTGAGCGCGGCGGCGCTTCGGCCGGCGGCGGCGGCTGCGGCTGCGACGGCGGTGAAGGCGCGGCGGGCGCGGGCGAGTCGACGGCGGCGGGGTGGCGCCGGCGGGGCGTTTGGCACGACGCGGCGCCGCGGGCGGATTCGGTCTGTTCAACCGGACGCGCGCGGCCCACGGTGGGCGGCATGTTGCTCGTCTCCGCCGCCGAACTCGCCCCGCGCCTCGGCGACCCGTCGTGGGTCGTCTTCGATTGTCGCCACGATCTCGCCGATCCGGCGAAGGGCGCGCGGCTCTACGCGGCGGGCCATGTGCCGGGGGCGTTTTTCGCCGCGGTGGACACCGATCTCTCGGGGCCGAAGGGCGCGGGCGGCGGGCGGCATCCGCTGCCGGCGCCGGAGGTGTTTGCGGCGTTTCTCGCGGCGCACGGCGTGACGGCGGAGACGACGGTCGTGGCCTACGACGACGTGGGCGGGCAGGATGCGGCGCGCCTGTGGTGGATGGCCCGGTGGATCGGGCTCGCGCGCGTGGCGCTGCTCGACGGCGGATTTCCGAAGTGGACGGCGGAGGGGCGGCCGGTGACGACGGCGGTGCCGGTGCGGCCGGCGGCGCCGAGCGGATTGCGGGCGCAGGTCGACGACGCGTTGCGCGTCGATACGGCGGATGTGGCGCGGCGGATCGGCGACGCGGCCGGCGCGCTCGTCGATGCCCGCGCGGCCGAGCGGTATCGCGGCGAGGTCGAGCCGCTCGATCCGGTGGCGGGGCACATCCCGGGCGCGAAAAACCGTTTCTTCAAAAACAACCTCAACGCCGACCTGACCTTCCGCCCGGCGGCGGAGCTGCGGCGCGAGTTCGAGGCCTTGCTCGGCGGCGTGGCACCCGCGGCGGTGGCGCACCAGTGCGGCTCGGGCATCACGGCCTGCGTGAATCTCTTCGCGATGGAGTATGCCGGGCTGGCCGGCTCGAAACTTTACCCCGGCTCGTGGAGCGAGTGGGTGAGCGACCCGGCGCGGCCGGTGGCGCGGGGAGACGCCGCGGGGCGGCGGAGTTGAAAGGTGAAAGTTGAAGTTTGAAGGACGGAGGTGCGCGGAGGGCTCCGGGCGGGGTGACGGGTGCGAGGGGTGAGGTGATCGCGACGCGGGGGCGGGACGCACGCCGGGCAGGCCTCGCGTGGCGGACGGCGCGTCTTTCCGGTGGCGGTGCGCGCGCAAATCGGTTCTCTGGCCGGCGCCCCATGAAAACTACCTTTGCTTCCCCCCGCTTTTTCCGCGGCGCCGTGTTGGCCGGTGTCTGCGCGCTGGTGTCGCTGGCCCGGGCCGATGTCGGCGTCGGCGCCAAGCCGCTGCCCGGCGCCGAAGTGCTCTTCGACGGCACGCGCGCGCTGCTCGACGAGAAATGGACCTACTGGCAGGGGCCGCGCTTCGGCTCCGCGCTGCCGATCAAGTGGAAGGTCGTCGACGATCCCGTGGACAAGGGCGGCTTCGCGCTGCAGACGGACGACCCGGCGGTGACGAAGGGCAAATACGGCGTGGCCGACATCGTGACGAAGAAGGCCTACCGCGATTTCCGGCTGCACATCGAGTTCCTCGTCATGAACCCGCGCGGCAACAGCGGCGTGTATCTGCAGAATCGCTACGAGATCCAGATCCAGGACGGCGACGCGACCAAGCACGGCATGGGCGCGGTGATCAACGAAACCGAATCGCCCTACTTCCTCTACAAGGGCCTGCGCCAGTGGAACAGCTACGACCTCGTGTTCCGCGCGGCGCGGTTCAAGGACGGCAAGCTCACCGAGAAGGCGCGCGTGACGATGTATTTCAACGGCGTGAAGATCCACGCCAACCAGGAGATCCAGCAGGTCTGGGGCGGCGCCAACTCCGGGATCGACGGCGGCAACGACGGCGGCAAGGGCATCACCGACACCCCCGGCGGCCTCAAGCTGCAGTGCGAGGGCCACGACGTGCGCTACCGCAACATCTGGATCAAGGAAATGGACCTGCCGCGGCCGCAGACGACGTTCGCGCCGGAGAACTGAGCGGTTCGTCGGCCGCGCTCCGGGCCGCGGGCAAACGGCGGTGGCCGGCCGGCGGCCGTGTTTGTCCGCGGCCCGGGCCGGGTTCCCAAGGGTGGAGTGTGCCGGGCTGCGCCGGTCGGCTCGCGCCGGCCGCCGGCCGTGTCGTGCCGCGCAGCCGCGGTGCGGACTCGTGCGGGGATTCCGCTGGCGGAGCTGGGCGGCGCGTTTCGGCCGGTAGCTCGGTCGGCGGATGCGCGGTTGCTTCGGCGGCGGCTTGACCGCGGCGATGCGCGCGGGCGGACGCGCCGCGCGTCGGCCGGTTTGCCGGGGTCCGCACCGGCCCGTTTGCACGCAGGGGCCTCGGCCCGAGGTGGCTGTTCGTCACGCCGGACGGCTGTTGGTCACAGGCCGTTTGACCGGATACAGGGTGAAACACCCAGTCCCGGCGCCACGCCTACGTGGCTCCTTCACTGTGACCCGTCCAACCGTCCTCCCTTCGTCTTCCCGGTGCGTGCCGTCTTCCGACGGCCGGCCGTTCGTGGACGAGCGGCGGGAGGGCGGGCCGCCGCCGTCTGTCCCGCGGTTTAACGCCGTGGGCCTATCCCTTGCTTCCATGATCCGATCCCGTCGTTTCTTCCCGCGGTTTGCCGCCCTATTGATGTTGTTCGGTGCCCTCCGCGCCGCCGTGGCCGCCACCGCCCCGTCCGCGCCCACGATCACGAGTGTCACCCCCGGCAACGGCGTGGTCGTCGTCGCGTTTTCCGCGCCGTCGAGCGACGGCGGTTCCGCCGTCACCGGCTACACGGTCACCGCCAGTCCCGGCGGTGCGACGGCCACGGGCACCAGCTCGCCGCAGGTCGTCGGAGGCCTGACCAACGACACCGCCTACACCTTCACCGTCACCGCGACCAACGCCGTCGGCACGAGCGCCGCCTCGGCCGCCTCCGGCTCCGCCACGCCCCGGCTCGTCTCCCAGCAAGCCTACGTCAAGGCCGTCAACACCGGCGCCGGGGACAATTTCGGCCACGCCGTGGCGATGTCCGGCTCCACGCTCGTGATCGGCGCGCCCAACGAGGCCGGCAACGCCGTCGGCGTGAACGGCGATACGCTCAACAACAGCCTCAACGGCGCGGGCGCAGTCTACGTTTTCACCCGCAGCGGCACGACGTGGACGCAGCAGGCCTACCTCAAGGCCAGCAACACCGGCGAACAGGACCAGTTCGGCGCCGCCGTCGCCATCGCCGGCGAGACCATCGTCGTCGGCGCGCCGCGCGAGGCCAGCGGCGCCCTCGGCGTGAACGGCAACCAGGCCGACAACACCACCGCCGGCGCCGGCGCCGCCTACGTCTTTGTCCGCAACGGCACCACCTGGACGCAGCAAGCCTACCTCAAGGCCAGCAACACCGGCGCGGACGACCTGTTCGGCACCGCCGTCGCGATCACGGGCGACACCGTCGTCGTCGGCGCCTACCAGGAGGACAGCAACGCCACCGGCGCGAACGGCACCCAGAGCGACAACAGCGCGGGCAACGCCGGCGCCGCCTACGTGTTCACGCGCAGCGGCACGACGTGGACGCAGCAGGCCTACCTCAAAGCCAGCAACACGCAGGCCGGCGACCGCTTCGGCCAGGCCGTCGCCCTCTCGGGCGACACCCTCGCCTTCGGCGCCTAGGGCGAGGACAGCAACGCCACCGGCGCGAACGGCACGCAGAGCGACAACAGCGCGGGCAGTTCCGGCGCCGTCTACATTTTCACGCGCAGCGGCGCCGATTGGACGCAGCAGGCCTACCTCAAGGCCAGCAACACGCAGACCGACGATGCCTTCGGCCGCGCCGTGGCGCTCGCGGGCGACCTCCTCGTCGTCGGTGCCGACGGCGAAGACAGCGCCGCCACCGGCGCGAACGGCAACCAGGCCGACAACCTCGCCAACGGCTCCGGCGCGGCGTATGTGTTCACCCGCACCGGCACGACGTGGACCCAGCAAGCCTACCTCAAGGCCAGCAACCCCGACCGCGATGATCGCTTCGGCTACGCGGTGGCCGTCTCGGGCGAAAAAATCATCGTGGGCGCGTTCTACGAAGCCAGCACCGCCAGCGGCATCAACGGCAACCAGGCCGACAACAGCGTCCTCTACACCGGCGCCGCCTACGTCTTCCAGCGCAGCGGCACGGCGTGGACGCAGCAGGCCTACGTCAAGGCCAGCAACAGCACCAACGCCACTTTCTTCGGCACCGCCGTGACGCTGTCGGGCGACACCGCGGTCGTCGGCGCCACGCGGGAAAACAGCAGCGCCGTGTTGGTCGGCGGCAACCAGAGCGACACCGGCGCCTCCTCCTCCGGCGCCGCCTACGTCTTCCTCGTCCCCACCGCTCCGCCCGCCGTGACCACGCCCACGAGCGCCAGCGTCGCCGCGACCACGGCCACGCTGGGCGGCAACCTCGTCTCCGGCGGCGGCGCCGCGATCACCGAGCGCGGCATCGTCTACGCTCTCACCTCCGCCAACGCCGCTCCGCGCATCGGCGGCACCGGCGTCACCAAGGTCGCCGCGTCCGGCACGGCCACCGGCGTCTTCACGACGGCCGTCACCGATCTCGTCGGCAACCGCGCCTACACCTTCGCCGCCTACGCGACCAACAGCGCCGGCACCGCCTACTCGGACGTCGGCACCTTCACGACCCCCGCGGGCGCCCCCTCGGCCCCCGCCATCACGAGCGTCGTCGGCGGCGATGGCCTCGTCGTCGTCACGTTCACGCCCCCGGCCAACGACAACGGCTCCCCGATCACCGGCTACACCGTTTCGTTCCATAACGGCGGCGCCGCCTCCACCGTCACCGGCACGTCGTCGCCCATCGTCGTCGGCGGTCTGAACAACAACACCGGCAGCTACTATTTCTTCACCGTCGCCGCCACCAACGCCCTCGGCACCGGCCCCGCCTCGGCTTTTTCCGACGCCGTCAAACCCTCGCCCACCGCGCCCCAGGCCTACCTCAAGGCCGGCAACACCGGCGCCGGCGACCAGTTCGGCGCCGCTCTCGCCCTCTCCGGCGACACCCTCGTCGTCGGCGCGCCCGAAGAGGACAGCGCCGCCACCGGCGTGAACGGCGACGCCGCCGACAACACCGCCTCGGGCTCCGGCGCCGTCTACGTCTTCACCCGCAGCGGCACCACGTGGACCCAGCAGGCCTACCTCAAGGCCAGCAACACCGACGCCGGTGATAAATTCGGCACCGCCGTGGCCGTGTCCGGCGACACCCTCGTCGTCGGCGCGCACCTCGAGGCCAGCGCCGCCACCGGCCCCGGCGGCGACCAGGCCGATAACTCCGCTGCCGGAGCCGGCGCCGCCTACATCTTCACCCGCAGTGGCACCACCTGGACCCAGCAGGCCTACCTCAAAGCCAGCAACACCGGCGCCGGCGACTCCTTCGGCGCCACGGTCGGCATCTCCGGTGACACCGTAGTCGTCGGCGCAGCCCGCGAGGCCAGCGCAGCGACAGGCATCGGGGGCGACCAGGCCGACAACACTGCCACCGATGCCGGCGCCGTCTACGTCTTCACGCGCAGCGGCACCACGTGGACCCAGCAGGCCTACCTCAAAGCCAGCAACACCGGCGTCGGCGACTCCTTCGGCCACGCCGTGGCTGTGGCAGGAGAGACCGTGATCGTCGGTGCCCGCAGTGAAGCCAGCGCCGCCACCGGCGTGAATGGCAACCAAGCCGACAACACTGCTACTGCTGCCGGCGCCGCCTACGTCTTCACCCGCAGCGGCACGACGTGGTCCCAGCAAGCCTACCTCAAAGCCAGCAACACCGGCGCCAATGACCAGTTCGGCTACTCCGTGGCCGTGTCCGGCGACACCGTCGTCATCGGCGCGAATGCCGAAGCCAGTGACGCGAACGCCGTAGACGGCAACCAGGCCGACAACGCCGCCCCCAACGCCGGCGCCGCCTACGTCTTTACCCGCACCGGCACCACCTGGACCCAGCAAGCCTACCTCAAAGCCGACAACTCCGATGGCAACGACCGCTTCGGCGCATCCGTCGCCATCGCAGATGACAGCGTCGTCGTCGGCGCCTGGGGCGAAGCCAGCCGGGCCAACGGCGTCAACAGCGTCAACGCCAACAACAACACCGCCTCCGGCGCCGCCTACCGCTTCCAGCGCGCCGGCACGACGTGGACGCAGCAGGCCTATATCAAAGCCACCAACACCGGCGACTCCGACAACTTCGGCCGCGCCGTCGCCGCCTCCGGCCTCACCTTGGTCGTCGGCGCGATCAACGAAGACAGCGCCGCCACCGGCGTCGGCGGCAACCAGGCCGACAACACCGCCGCCAATGCCGGCGCGGTCTACGCGTATACGTTTTTCTACGGGCCCACCGTTTCGGCTCCCGTCAGCCCCACGGTCGCCGCCACCACCGCCACCCTCGGCGGCACCGTCGCCTCGGACGGCGCGCTCCGCGAGCGCGGCGTCGTCTACGCCCGCACCGCCACCAACGCCGCGCCCCAGATCGGCGGCACCGGCGTGACCAAGGTCGTCGCCACCGGCACCGCCGTCGGCGATTTCACCGCCACCGTCACCGGCCTCACCGCCAGCACCGGTTACAGCTACGCCGCCTACGCGATCAACGGCGTCGGCACCGCCTACTCGCCCGTCGCCACGTTCACCACCACGGCCGATGTGCCGTCGGCTCCCACCGCCGTCGTCGCCGTGAGCGGCAACGGCTTCGCCGTGGTCCAGTTTTCCGCCCCGGCCAGCAACGGCGGCGCCGCCATCACCGGCTACACGGTCACGGCCAGCCCCGGCGGCGCGACCGGCACCGGCACCGGCTCGCCCATCGTGGTCGGCGGCCTGACCAACGGCACCGCCTACACCTTCACCGTTACGGCGACCAATAGCACCGGCACCGGCGCCGCCTCGGGCGCGTCCGCCGCCGTCACCCCGGCTCTCGACAACCAGCAGGCCTACATCAAGCCCAGCAACACCGCCGTCGGCCAAACCTTCGGCAACTCCATCGCCCTCTCCGGCGATACGCTCGTCGTTGG
>JBILLY010000431.1:0-4776 GCA_044375835.1 Opitutaceae bacterium | reverse complement strand
GTGAAAACCAAGGTCAGTCCAGCGATCGTCGGTGCCTTCGTGATCGGCGCGTTTGCGCTCGGCACCCTCGCGCTCCTCTCCTTCGGCGGCATCTCCTTCTTCGCCAAACCCGAGCGCTTCGTCGTCTACTTCGACGAATCCATCCACGGCCTCGACCTCGGCTCCGCCGTCAAACTCCGCGGCGTCCGCGTCGGCCGCGTCACCTCCCTCAACCTCCGCTACGACGCCGCCAAAAAACCCGTCGTCGCCGTCACCTGCGAACTCAGCCGCGACGTCGTCACCGATTCCCAGGGCTCCGTCATCGACATCGGCAGCCGCGCCTCCCTCGAGCAGATGATCAAGCGCGGCCTCTCCGCCCAGCTCGGCGTCGCCGGCCTCGCCACCGGCCTCCTCTTCGTCGAACTCGACTTCAAAGACCCCGCCGAGCTCCCGCCCACCACCCCCTCCGGCTCCGACAAGCTCCTCGTCGTCCCCTCCGTCCCCTCCGCCATCTCGGAATTCCAGAAAAGCCTCGGCGAGATCCTCGGCAACGTGCGCGACATCGACTTCGCCGGCCTCGCCAAAGACCTCGGCACCCTCCTCGCAACCACCCGCAAGCAGGTCGAGGGCGCCGATCTCCGCGGCTTCGCCGAACAGTGGAAAGCCACCGGCGCCCGCTGGGAAGCCCTCGCCGCCAGCCCCGAGATCCCCAAGACCTTCGCCAACCTCAACGCCGCCATCGCCGACCTCCGCGCCACCGTCGCCAAGCTCGACGGCCAGATCGAGCCCGCCGGCAAAGAACTCCAGGCCACCCTCGTCGAGGCCCGCCGCACCGTGGAGACCTTCAACGAGACCGCCGGCGTCGCCCGCACCTTCCTGAAAGCCAACGCCCACCTCGGCAGCGACCTCGGCGACACCCTCGGCCGCCTCAACGAAACCGCCGAAGCCGTCACCCGCCTCGCCGAGTTCCTCGAGCGCAATCCCAACGCCCTCCTCACCGGCCGCCGCCGCCCGCAATGAGCGCCGCCCCCTCCTCTCCGATGTCCGCGCGCCCCGCTTTCCTCCGCCTGCTCGCCGCCGCCGCCGCGCTCGCCCTCCTCGCCTCCTGCTCGCTCTTGCCCGAGGCCAAGCCCGACCCGACCCGCTACTTCGTTCTCACCGCCGCCGCCGGCGCCACCACCGCGCCCGCCGGCGCCCCCGTCATCCACCTCCGCCCCGTCGAGGTCGCCAACTACCTCCGCGCCCGCGCCATGGTCGTGCGCCGCGGTCACAACGAGATCGAATTCCGCGAATACGCCCGCTGGGGCGAGCCCCTCGAGCAGGGCATCGCCCGCGCCCTCCGCGGCGAGTTGCTCGCGCGCGGCGCCGCCGCCGCCATCACCGTCGGCAGCACGCGCAGCGCCCGCCTCGGCTCCGATCTCGAACTCGCCGTCCGCGTGCTCGCCTTCGAAGGCCACGCCGCCGGCACCGCGCCCGTCCACGCCGTCTGGGAACTCTTCAACGAAAAGGGCCTCCTCCACCGCGGCGAATTCCGCTCCGACGCCGCCCGCTGGGACGGCAAGACCGAGGCCACCCTCGCCGCCGCCCTCAGCGAAAGTGTCAGCGCCCTCGCCGCCGACATCGCCGTCGCCCTCGCCAAAAAACCGTAGCCCGTCGGCCGCTCCGTCCATCACCACCGGCCGCGCGGGGCACCGTCGCCGGTTGCCGCGAAGAAACCGCAACGCGTCGGTCGCTCCGCCTATCCGTCTGCCGGTAGGGCCGGCTCGCCAAGCCGGCCTGGGCTCCCGGTCGCACCGCGCGCCGCGGCACCTTCCCCCCGACGGCGATCAGCCGCCCCACCGCCCGGCTGTTTTCGCGCTCGGCAAAAACTCCGCCCCAAAGTTCGGCCCTTGGCCAAACTCCATCGGCGTTCTCCCCTTACCCGTGCCCCCGGGTGAGCACCATCGGCCCCGCCCGCTCGCCGGTCCGCCCCGCGCCTCCGCGATTCCCCAAGAATCCGCCTCCGATTCGCGCCTCCGTCCTTCCTCCCTTTTTGCGCCTCCTGCGCCTCTTTGCGGCCATTTCTCTGCCCCCGCCGCGCATCGCCTCGCCCGCGCTCACCGTCCACCCCTGCTCGCGTCCGCACCTCCGCGCCCGCCCGCGTCCCCGGTTCACTTCCACGCCGCGTCGAAAAATCCCGCGTCCACGATCTTCCCCGGCCACCGCGCGCCCGCCGGCTCGCGCAGGTCGATCATCGCGTAGTCCGGCAGCTTCGGCGTCTGCAGCGAATTCGTCCCATACGCCTCCTCGCGGAAATCCACCCCGCTGTTCACGACCACATACCGCGCCGCCGTCGTCAGCGGATTCGGAAAGATCAGCACCGGCGCGTGGTGCGCCGCATCGTGCGCCTGGCCGCGCAACGTCACCGTCCGCGCATCCCACGTCAGCGGCAGTTGCTTCGTCGCGAGCATGCGCGCCAACACGCGGTTCGACGTCGCGTCGCCCCACAGCACGACATGGCTCGCCTCCATCTCCCGGTCCGTCAGCGCCGTGTCGTCGACGACACGCACCTCCCCTCGGAAGATATCGCGCCACAGCTTCGTCGCGTGCCGCAGCTCGCCCTCGACCCACGCCGCCACCGTCGGGTTGAGCGCCGGCCCCGTCGGCCGCACGAAGACAAACCGATCCAGAAACGCATCGTTCACCGGCCCGAACAACCCCGGCTGCTTCCGCCGCGCCGCGCTCACGTCGCGCTCGTCCGCCCGCCGCCACGCCCCGCCCTCCTTCGCAAACGTCCCCACCCGCCCCGCGCTGCCCGCCACCGCCTGCCCGTCGATCGCGACCCCGCCCGCGCCCGCCGGCACGAGCAGCGTCAGCGCCGCGACATTCTCCGTCCGCACCTCCGTCATCCCCGCACCCCACGCCCCGCGCACCGTCACGCGCGTCCGCTCCCACGGCCGCTCCACGCCCTGAATCCGCACCACGTCGTCGCCCGGATACCGCAGCGTATACGTCGTGAAACTCGTCTCCGTCCTCCGCTCCGCCCGTCCCGTCGCCACGATCTCCTCCAGCCGTTTTGCCAGCGTCGCCTTCGTTTCCGGGTGATACTTGTGCGCCGTCTGCGGCCCGACCAAGTGCTCCAGCGTCAGCCCCTCCGCCGCCATCGCCTTGGCCATAATGTCCGCCGCCTGCTTCTGCGGATCGAGTTCCCCGCTGTAGGCCACCGTCGGCACGTGCCGCAGGTTCGCGGCGTAGCCGGTCGCGTCATACCAGCGCCACAAGGTCCGCTCCCACGGCATCCGCTCCGGTTTTCCCGGCCCGTCGACTTTCGCATACTCCGCCGTCTCCGCGAAACCCGCCCCGGGCGCCGCCGCCGCCCACACCCCGGGGAAATGCGCCGCGAGGTGCCATGTGCTCGCTCCGCCCATCGAAAACCCGCGCACCACGATCCGCCGCGCGTCCACCGGATACGCCGCGCGCACCGCCGCCAGCGCCTCGAACACCTCCGTCTCCCCCGCAAACTTCGTCGCGTTGCAGAAGCGCCCGTAGGGATAGAGCAAAATCGCCCCCGCCGGCACGATCTCGCCCGGCTTCGTCTCGTGCTCCGCCAGAAACGCCAGCTCGCTGCGCTTCTCGTTGCGCCCCGACAACACCACATCCAGCCGCCGCCGCGTCTGCGGGTCCGCCTTCCACTCCGGCGGGACCACCAACGCATACGGCTGCACCGAGTCGTCGATCGCCGAACGGTAGCCGCGCAGCACGCAGCCCGTCGCCTCCGTCCACGGCGCGCGCCCCGCCCGCAGGTCCGCCGCGCGCGCGTGTCCGAGTTTCAGATACCGCCGCGCGACCTCGACCTGTTTCGCGTCGAAAAATTCGTCGTAACGCAGCGCCCAGTCGACCGCCTTGTGCAGCACCGCCACGTCGGGCAGCAGCGCCTCGCGCCGCGCGTCCCGCGCCGTCGCCAAGTCCTTCGCCAGCCCCTCGATCTCCGCGCGCAGCGCCTCCGCCCCGCGCGTCAGCTCCTCCCGCGCCGCGGCCGGGATCGCCACGCCCGCCGGCGGCAACCGCTTCGCCGGCGGCGGCGGCGTCTGCGCGCCCGCGTTCGCCAGGCCCAACAGCCCCGCCACCACCGCCACCGCCGTCATTCGCTTCGATGTCATCATGGAAAATATCCCCCGCCTCGATCCGTCGTCATTCGCCCACTCTCCTCCGGCACGCTGTTCCCCGCGCGCCGCAGTCCCCGGCCGAATCCGAAACCACTCTCGCCCTGAATTTCGCCCATCCGGATCCGTGTCCATCCGTGCTCATCCGCGTTCATCCGTGCATTAACCCGGTCTTTCTTTGCGCCCCTTGTGCCTTTTTGCGGCCATCCCCCGCCGGTCACCCGCCGACAGCCGAACCGCGCCGTATTCCCTGCGGCGAAAACCCCGCGCCCGCACTCACTTCACCGCCTCCAGATAGTCGCAGAGCAGCCGCACGTTCTGCTCGAAGACCATCGTCGAGATCTCCGGGCCACCGCCGCCGCGCCGCGGCGTCGCCAGCCAGCGCCCTTGTGCATCGAGCGCCGCCACCACCGCCCGCACGCGCGGTTCCAGCGCTTTCGCCCGCGCCGCCTTCGCCGCCGGCGTCTTCGCCTTCTCCGCCGCCGCCTGCCGTTTCGCCAGCACGCCGTCGCGCCCCGCTGCCTTCACTTCGTCGTAGTGCGCGATCGCCGCCGTCACGCCGTAGTTGCTCTTCCACGAATACCCCGTCTGCCGCTCCGGCGACAGGTCCTCCACGCGGTAGTAGATCTTCCCGTCGCGGTCGCCGTAGATCGGC
>JBILLY010000898.1:0-2681 GCA_044375835.1 Opitutaceae bacterium | reverse complement strand
CGCGCCCACAGGTCCGGCGCGATCGCCGAGCGCTTGAACCACGCGATCGCCCGCGGCAACGGCTCCAGGTATCTCGCCTCGCCGGTCTCGACATACAAATCCGTCAGCAGCCGCATCACGCCCACGCTTTCGCTCGTGCACGCGCTCGGCGGCTCGAAGGCCCGCGCCCACGCCGGCTGCAGCTGCGGATCGTATTGCTGCGCCCACACCGGCTGCGGCTCCGGCAGCTGCGCGCGCAGCAGGAAGTCCCCGCCGCGCAGCGCCGCCGCCCGATACTCCGGCTTCCCCAGCCGCCGGTGCGCGTCGAGCAGCGTCATCACGCAGTCGCGGTGCGTGTTGTCGTTGAGCGTGTAGTGGCCGAAGTAGTTGGTTTTTGGATGCTCCCGCGGCCAGTCCTTGGGCATCGCCGCGTTTTTCACCGGATACTCCGCCGCCGTCACCGGCACTCCCGCCCAGCGCTGCGGCCAGCCGCCCGCCGGCCGCTGCGCCGCCACCAGCTTCGCCAACCCGTAGTCGCGCGCCTCGCGGATGCGCGCATCCCGCGCGTCGCCCGGCCCCTTGGTCGCGTCCGCCACCGCGAGCAGGAGCCGCAGCGCGCTCTGCGTGTTGTCGTCGTCGAAGGTCGAGATGTTCTTCCGCTTCGCCGCGTCCGGCGGGCTCAGTTTGCCGACGTCGCTGCGGCGATACCACGCCGCGCCCGCCTTCGGGTCGAAGTCCACCAAGTAGTCCCAGCCGCCGCTCTCCAGTTGCCCCCGCGCCAGCGCATCCGCCGCCGCCTTCGCCGCCTCGAGATACGCCGCGTCTCCGGTCACTTCATACGCGCGCAAAAACGCCATCCCCATCGTCGGCGCGCCCGGCGGCTGCACCCAGATCTGCGTCGCCGTCGCCGGGTTCTCGCCCGCGCGCGTCGCCAAATCCGCCGAGTAGCGCCACAGGTAACCGCCCTCCGTCGCGATCGAGCGCATGAACACCGTCGCCTTCGCCAGCGTCGCGCTCGCCTGCGCCGGCAGCGGCTGCTCCGCCGCGCCCACCGCGGCCGCCGTCAGGGAAAACGCGCACGCGGCCCAGGCCGCCCGCGGGAGGGAATCGGAAAAGTTCATCGGGGTTCGGGGTTCGGGTCTCGCCTACAAAGATCGCCCGTGCCCCGCGCCGGCAAGCCCCGGCCCCGGGTTTCGCGCGGCCACTCCGCCCGCGCGCTCATCGGCCGGGCCTCGCGCCGGTTTCTCCCGCCGTCGCCGGCGCGCCCCCGGCCTCCGGCTCCCCCAGCGCCGCCGCCACCGCCGCCGGCCCGAGCCGCGCCGCCAGCTGCGCCCGATACAGGCTGCGCGGCAGCACCGGCCGCCCGGGCGACTCCACCGCGCCGTCCGGCGCGTCCGGCGCCCACGAGCCTTTGACCCACGTCCCGCGGCACCCGATCGCCCAGTTCTGCGCCGTCGGCGGCCGCTGCACCACGATCGTCTTCGCCGTGCAGTTCCAAAACACCTGCTGCGCCCCCGCCCAGCCGTGCCCCGACCCCGCATACTGCCGGTCCTCCGCGCGGATCTGGTTGTCGTCGGCGATGCCGTCGTAGAGCGACCCCACCGCCCACCGGTGGTGCGGCCCCGAATCCGCGTGCGACTGCACCGCCGTCCCTTCCAGAAACACGTTCGGCCCCGCCACCCGCGACCCCGTCACAAACGTATGCCGCGCCCCGCGCGAGTGGCACCGCACCGCCAGCCCGAACTGTCCGTTCAACGAAAACGAATACCGCCGCCCGCCCGTGATCTTCGACACCGGATCCAGGTGCGCACAGTCCGCGAAGGTCGTGAAGATCGCCGCCCCGTCCGCCTCCAGCCCGTGGCTGAAATGCAGCGCCGTCACCCGCCGCACCCAAGCGTGTTCCACCGCCCCGAGTTCCACCGCCCGCTGCGCATGCGCCTCGTCCTCCGTCTCCTTGCCCTTCTCGTAGTCCGACACCAGGCGCAGCCCTTCGACTCCGCACTGCGCGATGCGCGGCCAGTTCGCCCGATACACCGCCCCGCCGCCAAACCGCGCCTCCAGCGCGTTCATCACCGGCGCGTCCAGCGTCACCCGCCGCCCGTCGAGCGCGACGATCGTCCGCTCCAGGTGCAGGTCCATCCCGCCCGCCGTCCACTGCTTCGTCGCGTCCGCCGGCGCATTCGGCCGCGGCCGGATCCGGTCCATGCCGATCGCCGCGATCCACGCCGCCGTCGAGGGCCGGTGCACGATCACCCGCGCCCCCACCGCCAGCCCCTCCGTGCTCTCCACGGCAAAGCTCGTCGCGCTCCACGGCACGTGGTCGTCCGCGATGCGCCGCCGCGACCCCGCGATCTCGCGCCGCGCCGACCGCTCCGCCCCCACCTCGATCAAGGTCCGCACCGCCGTGCCCGTCGCCCGGATCACCGTGCCGTCCGGCCCGTCGCCTTCCCCGCGCAACACCACGCCCCCCGCCCGGATCGCCAGCGTCCCCGCCACCCGATACTCCCCGCGCCGCAGCACCACCGCGCCGCGGAATCCCCGCGCATCCGGCGTCCGCCGCCCCACCTCGTCCAACGCCGCCTGCACCCGCGCCCCGTCGTCGCCCGCCGCCCGCGGCTCCAGCGTCACCACCGCCGCCACCTCCGGCAACGCCACGCCCCCGCCGCCATAGCCCGCCCGCGAAAAATCCGGCACCGTGTTCC
>JBILLY010000203.1:0-7476 GCA_044375835.1 Opitutaceae bacterium | reverse complement strand
CGGGAGCGTTGGAGCGGAAGAGAGGCGGAGAGGCCGGGAAGCGGAGCAACGCGGGGCGGTCGGTCAGTTTTCGCGCGGCACGAAGCGCGCGCGCAGCTCGGCGGCCTGCGCGGCATCGGCGGGCACGATGACGCCGACCGACGCCAGGCGGGCGGGCAGCGCGGCCTCGGGGTCGACACAATCGGCGGCGCTGCGGCCGGGCGGCCAGTAACCGGCGGGCATGACCGCGCTGTCGGCCGCGGGCCAGGCGCCGAGGCCGGTGGCGGCGGCGGGGGCGTTCCAGCGGAAGGCGGATGCGGCGGTGACGCGGGTGGCGTCGAAGCCGAGGTCGGCGCCGGTGACGGCGTCGAGGTTGACGCTGCCGGCGAGCAGGATGCGGCCGACGGGCTCGGTGCCGGCGACGAGCGTGAGCGGCGTGCGCACGCCGAGGAAGCGGCTGCCCTCGATCCGCACGGCGGCGCCGGACGTGGCGGCGACGCCCATGAGCGAGAGACCGGCGACGCCGCGGCCGGCGCGGCTGTCGGCGAGAAGGTTGAAGAGGTGGGCGTTGCCGAAACGCATCCGCGGCATGCGCTGGTCGACGGCGACGTAGGCGTTGTGGTGGAAGGTGACGTTGAGGTGGCCGAGATCGAGGGCGGCGGTGGCGGCGTCGGCGGAGTTGCCGACGAGGTTGCCCTTTTTCTGGAAGAGTTCGCGGCGGAAGAGGTCGGCGACGGAGAGCGTGGCGCGCTGGCGGTTGTAATACGGGAACGCGGCGCGGTTGGCCTCGAGATGATCGAACTGGCGGCGGACCCAGCGGAGGGATTCGCCGCTGACGGCGCCGCCGATCTTGCACCACGACACGGTGAGCAAGTCGGCGCCGCGCACGAAATCGAAGAGCCCGTCGTAGGCGCGCTCGAAATCGCAGCGGTCGAGCCAGACGTGGTGGGCGCGGGCGGTGACGGCGCCGCCGGAGACGGCGCTGGTCACGACGAGGTAGTCCCAGTCGTTGCGGTCGTATTCGCCGGCGGTGGCGTCGTCCCACTCCCAGAGTTCGCGGAAGCGGAGGTTGCGGAGGATGAGGTTGTGCTTGCCGGAGACCGAGAGGGAGCCGCGGCGGAAACCGCCTGTGCCGTAGGCGGAGTAGATGGTCTTGTGGGAGCCGAGGGCGAGGGTGCCGACGGTCCCGGTGCTGCGGCCGGCGGCGAACAGATCCGGGTGAGCGAGGGCGGTGGCGCCGTTGTTGGGGCGACCGTAGCGGGACAGATCGAGCAGGGTGTCGAGCTCGACGACGAGCGGCGTGTCGCTGCCGAGGGCGGCCTGGAGTTGGGCGGCGAAGGCGGGGCCGGCGGCGGCGATCACGGCGTCGTCGATGCGCCAGAAATTGCCGGTCCGCGCGACCGGGTCGTAGGGGACGGTGCCGGCGCCGCCGCCGGTGAGGGCGGCGAGCCCGTGGCCGGGCACGCGGGCGAAGCCGACGGCCTCGAAGTCGCGCGCGGGCGGCAGCGCGCCTTGGCCGGCGGTGTCGTAGAGTTCGATGAGCGCGGTGCCCGCCGCGGCGCCGGCAGCGGGGGTGACGTGCGCGGTATAGGCGCCCTGCGCGCCGGGGACGAGGACGGCGGCGTCGCGGGCATCGGCGGCGAGCACGAAGGCGCCCGCCTGCTGCGCGATGCCGGCGAGTTGGGCGGGGTTGGCGCTGGCGGCCCAGTCGTCGTTGTAGCCGGCGGAGGCGGCATCGCGGAACACCTCCAGCTGCGGATCGGCGAGCGCGCCGGCGACGCCGAACCCCGCGAGCGCGGGGCCGATGCCGCGGACGAGCAGGCGGTTGCGGCCCGCACCGGCGACGACGAAGCCGGCGATGAGCACCTCGCCGCCGCCGGTCGAGCCGCGGGCGGAGAGGTTGACGAGCGTCTCGGCGGAGAGCGGCGCACCGGCGGCGAGCATCCACGCGGCCAGCCGCAACACCGGGACCTGACGGAAGGCGCGACACAGCCGGCGGACGATCATGCGGACCGAGGCGATACGGCGGCGCCATGGCGACGGCAAGCGCGGGCCGGCGCGGTCGGGCGACCGCGGCCCAAAAATACGCCGCGCGCTTGACCCGGCGCCTCGCCACTCCAGTTGTGCTCGCGGCGCGCCGCTTCCGCCCGAGGCGCGCGCCGGTTCCCCGTTCCCCGCGTCGCTTCCACCGTCCGCCCCGTCCGAAAACTCCCGCCCACGCCCATGCACCGATTCCTCCGCCCCCTCGCCGTCTCGCTCGCCCTCGTCGCCGCACCGTTGTCGGCGGAAAACTGGTCCAACTGGCGCGGCCCCGCGCACAACGGCTCGAGCCCGGAGAAGGGTCTGCCGGAGAAATTCAGCAAGACGGAGCACGTGAAGTGGGCCGTGGACATGCCGGGCATGTCGGCGGGCACGCCGGTGATCTGGGGCGACCGCGTGTTCACGACGGCGGCCGACTCGAAGAGCGGCAAACAGCTCGCGCTCTGCCTCGACCGCCGCACCGGCAAGGAAGTCTGGCGCGCGGAGATCGGCGAGTTCACCTCGGACGGCCAATACAGCAACTCGTGCTCGCCCTCGCCGGTCACGGACGGGAAGGTCGCGGTGTTTTTCTTCGGCACGGGCGAGCTGGTGGCGTTCTCCGTCGACGGGAAAAAACTCTGGGACCGCAACCTCGGGCCGTTCGCGTTCCAGTGGACGTTTTCGACCAGCCCGCTGCTGCACGACGGCCGGCTCGTGATGCAGGTGCTGCAACGCGACGTCGCCGTGCGCGGCAAGGGCCTGCCCACGGGCAACCCGTCCTACCTGCTCGCGCTCGAACCGGCGACGGGCAAGGAGCTGTGGCGCGTCGACCGGCCCTCGGAGGCGGTCGCGGAGTCGCGCGAAGCGTTCAGCACGCCGCTGCCCTTCGTGCACGGCGGGCGCAAGGAACTCGTGGTGGTGGGCGGCGACGCGATCTCGGGCCACGATCCGGCGAGTGGCCGCGAACTCTGGCGCTGGGGCACGTGGAACCCGACCCGCATCGGCCACTGGCGGCTCGTCCCCTCCCCGACCACGGACGGCAACGTGCTGCTCGCCTGCGGACCGAAGAACGCCCCCGTCTACGCGGTGAAAGCCGGCGGCACCGGCGTGCTCACGCACAAGGCCCTCGCTTGGCAGAGCCACGTGCAGCAGACCGAGGACGCCGCCGAGGCCGCGCCGACGAAGAACGAACGCGACCTGACGACGGATGTGCCGACGCCGCTCTTCTACGAGGGCAAGTTCTACATCCTGAACGGCACGAAGAAAAAAATATACTGCGTGAATCCGGCGGACGGCTCCGTCGTGTGGAGCGGCGACCTCGCCGGCAAGTCCGTGATCCAAGCCTCGCCGACCGCGGCCGACGGCAAGATCTACGTGATGAATTTCGATGCCGACGTGTTCGTGATCCAAGCCGGCGGCACGGAGTTCAAGCTCCTGCATCAGGCGAATTTCAAGGACGCCGGCGACGACACGCGCCACCGCTCGAGCGTGGCGATCTCGCAGGGCAACCTCTTCGTGCGAACGGGCACGAAGTTGATTGCGATCGGGAAGTGAGCCAACGGGGCGGTCGGCGCGGTCTCGAAGGCGTGCTCGCGCACCAAGACAGGCGCGGCCACGCCCACGTGCTGCGGCCAGGGCAGGTCCCGCTCATGGGCGCCGGCCGGGGCGTCACGCGCAGCGAGTTCAATCCGGCGCCCGACATGCCCACGCACTTCTCCAGATTGGGATTCCGCCGCACCCCGTGGAGGCGATTCTCTTCGATCCGCAACAAACACACCGGCGCGCTCGCCACGCTGCGCATACTCCCGCCTACTCGTCGTTTCCCAACACAGAAACCATGAACGATCCCGTCGTCGCCCAGAAAGCCCCCTACCCCGTCAACGTCGAAGCCGGCAAAACCTACGCGTGGTGCTCCTGCGGCCTGAGCAAAAACCAGCCGTTCTGCGACGGTTCGCACAAAGGCACGGGCTTCGCGCCGACGATGTATACTGCGGAAAAGACCGGCACGGTTTACTTCTGCGGCTGCAAACATTCGAAGACCGGCGCCACCTGCGACGGCTCGCACAAGGCGCTGTAACGCCTCGGCGCGAGCGAGAGCGGAGACACGTTCGCCCGCGCGACCGTCAACGTTCCCGCGTGGCGCCGCGGGGCAGAGGCCCGAGCGCAGTGCGGGTGCGCTCGAGGGCCGCGCGCATCCTCACCAGGGCATCGGCGTGTGCAGGTGCGGAGGCGAGGTTGGTGAACTGGCGCGGATCGGTCGCGAGGTCGTAGAGTTCCTCGCCGCCGTCGCCCCAGCGGTTGTAGCGCCACTTCGCATCGCGAATGGAACGGCCGCCGTTGCCGGTGACGGAATAGGCAAACTCGCGGAACCCCGCGGCGGCCGCCACGGGCTCGCGCAGCAGCGGGCGGAGGCTGCGGCCGGAGAGATTTTTCGGCGCCTGCTCGGCTAGCCCCGCGAGATCGGCGAGCGTGGGATAGAGATCGACGTGCTCGACGAGCGCGTCGCAGCGCGTGCCGGCGGAGGCCGCGAAGCCGGGTGCCGAGATCAAAAGCGGCACGCGCAGGCTTTCCTCGAAGAGCGTGGTCTTCTGCCAGAGCCCGTGCTCGCCGAGGTGGAAACCGTGGTCCGAGGTGAAGACGACGATCGTGTTGTCGCGGAGGCGTAGCCGGTCGAGTTCGGTCAGCAGGCGACCGACCTGCTCGTCCATGAACTCGACGGCGGCGTAGTAGGCGGCGATGGCTTCGCGCTGCTGCGTTTCGCTCATGCCGTAGCGCAGATCGTTGCGCATCGCGGCCGCGGCCGGCGGCACGTCGTCGAGATCGCCGGGCGGCACGGGGGGCAGCGTGATCTTTTCCGGCGGGTAGTGGGCGTGCAGCCGCTGCGGGGCGACGAGCGGGACGTGCGGCCGCACGAGGCCGACCGCGAGGAAGAATGCGTCGTCGGTTCGCAGCAGCCGGCGGTCGTCGCGGCCGCGGCCTCGCGCGCGCGCCTGCAGGATCGCGATGGCTTGGTTGGCGGCGAGGACGTCGGCCTGGGTGCCCTCCTCGCCGTCGGGCACGACGACGCGCGTGAAACTCGTGCCGGGCTCAGGGCGCTTCGGCGAGAGCACGGTGGCGACACCGAGGCTCGTCGCTTCCGGCGCCATGACATTGAACGTGCGGTCCCACGAGTCGGGCTCGTCGCCCGCGGGATCGCCGGACTCGATGCTGCCGGGGATGCCCATGTGGTAAATTTTGGATACGCGCAGCGAGACGTAGCCGTTGCGGCGCAGCAGGCCGCCGACGCTCGGGTGCGAAGCGAGCGCGGGGTTGAGCGCCCGATAGCTGCCCGTCGTGTAATTGTTGCCCATCATGCCGAGCTGCTCGGGATACAGGCCGCTCATGAACGAGGCGCGCGACGGACCGCAGACGGGGAACTGGCAGTAGGCGCGGGTGAACTGCACGCTTTGCGCCGCGAGGCGGTCGAGGTTCGGCGTGCGGATGGCGGTGTTGCCGTAGCTGCCGAGGCACGCGGCGAGATCGTCGCTGACGATCAGGAGAATGTTGGGGCGGGTGGGCGCGGAAGCACCAGACGCGGCGATCACGCTCAGGGAGAACGCGAGCAGCCCGAGCGGAAGAAGACGGTTAAACTTCATGGCAGAAAAAGCGCCGTCAGCGGGACGGCGGGCGCACGGATTCGGCTTTGGGCAGCGCGCCGGCGAGCCGCGCCTTGACGGCCGCGTGCGCGGGCTCGGCGGCGAGGTTGCGCCACTCGTTCGCGTCGGCCTGCAGGTCGTAGAGCTCCTCGCTGCCGTCGGCGTAGCGCAGGTAACGCCAGCGGGCGTCGCGCACGCTGTGGTGCGAGGTTTGAAACGTGCTGACGACCGCACGGCCGGTGGCCGCATCCGGCGTGCGGAGCAACGGCACGAGCGACTGGCCGTCCAGCGGGTGCGCCGGTGCGGGCGTGGTCGTGGCTTCGATGAGCGTCGGGTAGAGATCGAGCAGCGAGACGGGTTGGCGCGAGGTGGCGCCGACCGCAAAGCTCGCGCGATCGCGACGGGCGGGGGCGACGACGAGCGGCACGCGCACGGCGCGCTCCCAGCCGGTCCATTTGCCCCAGTGGTCTTTTTCGCCGAGGTGCCACCCGTGGTCGCCAAAGAAGACGATCAGGGTGTTGTCGGCGTGGGGTCCGGCGTCGAGTGCGTCGAGCAGGCGGCCGACCTGGGCGTCCACGTAGTGCACGCAGGCGAGATAGGCGGCGACCGCGTTTTGCCACTGCCGGTGCTGCACGACCGTGGCATGCGCGCCGGCTGTGGCGGCCTCGAGCGCGATTTTCCGACCGGTAGCGGAGAGGTCGTCGAGGTCGGTCTGGAGGTGGGGCGGGAGCGTGATTTTCTCCGGCGGAAAGGGCGCGAAGTATTTCGCCGGAGCGAAGAGCGGAATGTGCGGGCGGTAGAAACCCACGCCCAAAAAGAACGGTTCCGCCGATGCAGCGGAAAGGTGCCCGATGGCCCAGTCGGCGATCTGCGTGTCGCCCATCGCGGAGTCGGGCACATCGACCGGACCCCAGTCGAACGACTCGGCCGCGGGGTCCTTGGGCCGGCGATCGCTCGGGATGCGGTTGAGCGGGAGCGTGACCGTGCGGCCATCAGCCAGCGTGACGACATGCCGCGGATCGGCGGTGACCTTCGACGGGAGCTCGTCGGGCGTGTAGTTGACCTTGCGGGCGTCGAATGGGCTCCAGCGCTGCTCCGGGAAGAACGAGGCGTCGTAGAGGTCGGCCCGGTTCTGATGCGTGAGCTTGCCGGCACCGAGCGTGCGGTAGCCGTGGCGCTTGAGATGCTGCGGCAACAGCGCGAGGCCGGGCGCGAGGCGGCGCAGATCGTCGCCATTGTCGTAAGCGCCGGTGTGGAACGGCGCGCGACCGCTGAAGACGGCGGCGCGTGACGGCGCGCAGAGCGGCGAGGCGCAACTGGCATTGGCGAACGCCACGCCGCGGGCGGCGAGCCGATCGAGATTCGGCGTGCGCGTCTGCGGGTGACCGCGGAGGAAGCCGACCCAGTCGTTCAGATCGTCGGCGACGATGAAGAGGATGTTGGGGCGGGCGGGCGCTGCGGCAGATAGCGAGGTGATTCCGGCAACGAGGAGCAGACCGACGAGAAACGGGCGCATGAAGGAAGAGAGAAATGGCGTCAGAACGAATACGTCGTCGTGAACCGGATTTCCCGCGGAGCGACGAGATCGTAGCGGCTGTAAGCGAGGCCGCGGTTGCTGCCGGGGAGCACGAAGCCGTCGGGCGCGCCGGTGCCGGTCGCGATGCGCACGGGAATGATGTCGGTCTTATCGAGGAGATTGGAGACGTTGACTTGGAAACGCACGCGGCCGGGCAGGCGCCCGAGCGAGCAGGTGTAGGCGAGCATCGCCTCGGCGGAGGAAATTTCCTTGCCGGTGATTTCGCGGCCGGCGGCGTTGGCCCCGATGATGTTGGCGCTGCGCCAG
>JBILLY010000204.1:0-7476 GCA_044375835.1 Opitutaceae bacterium | reverse complement strand
CGCCGAGAGGCCGGAGCTGGAGCCGCGCCCGCGGTTCGCGCCGACCGTGTGACGCGAATCATAGTCGGCATCGACGGCTGCGGTCTCGCGCAGGACCCAGCCCTCGCGGGAGTTTTTGGCATAGGGGTCGCCGTTCATCACGGAGTAGCGGGCAAGCATCGCGGCATCGGCCGGCGGTGAGAGATACGGCGCGAGGTCCAGCGCGGTGGCTGGAATCCGGTCGCCGTGGGCGGCCCGGAACCGCGCGACGGTTTCGGCGAGCAGCTCCTCGAAGCGGGATTTGGCGGCGGTGCGGAGTCGGGCGAGTGCCTGCCGGCGCTGGGGCTCGGTGTCGAAGGCGGCTGTTTGGGCAACGCGCAGCCAGTCCTCCTCGTCGAGCAGCGTCATTTCGGGGATGCGAGCGGCGGGCGTGGCGGCGGCAAGGGCGCGGAGCCGGACGGCACTGGCGAGCCACGCGGCGACGACCCGCTCATCGCCCGTGGCGGCGTCGGCGGCGTCGGGCAGGCGGACCGGCGGGATCCGGGCGAGTTGCTCCTCGGCCAGCGCGAGGTCGCGGGCGAGGGCGGTGCGATGGCGGTCGAGTTGCGCGAGCGCGCGGTCCGCGGCTGCCACCGAGCGCTCGAGGGCGTGCGCCTCCGCGCGACGCGCCGCGAAGGCGGCCGCTTCGAAGCCGATGGAGACCGCGCCGACGAGCAGCAGGAGGGAGAGCAGAAGCCGGAGACGGCGGCTCATGGCGCGGGGGCGGCGGCGGCGCGGCGGGCGACGGCAGCGCGGGCGTGTTCGTAGGCGCGGGCGCTGTGGGTGGAGAAACCGACGGCGCCGACGCTGACGATGTTGTCGGTCTCCGGGTCGACGACTTTGTCGGAGCGGATCTCGATGAGGAAGTTGTTGCGGTCGGAGGCCGGAGCGTCGCTCAAGCGGCCGCCGGCGGTGAGACGATAGCGGGAAAACAGCTCCGGTGAAATCGGCGAGGCGAAGTGCGGCAGGAGTTCATACAGGGAGTCCGGCAGGCGGCTGTCGGAGGCGCGCAAGAAGGACTGCAGCGCGGAGTGAAGCAGCGGCGCGAAAAGTCCTTCGGCTTTGCGGCGGGCGGCGGCGAGGGAAGCTTGGAGCGCGGCCTCGGACTCGGTGCCGTAGGCGACAGGGTGTTGCGCGGCGATTTCCGCCCAATGCTCGGTCGTCAGGAGACGAAATTCGGGAATGGCGAGATGCGGGTGGGTGGCGGCGAACGATTGCAGCCGGCGGGCGCGTGCGACCCAGGCGGCGAGCGTGGCGTTCCGGTTTGAGGTCGGCAGGGCGGCCGCGTCGCGGCGGGCGGCGAGGAGGCGGGCGTCGATCTCGCCGTCGACCTCGGCGAGGCGGCGGGTGAGATCGGCGATTTCCCGCTGCGATGCGGCGACGCGGTGCTGTTGACTGTCGGCGCGGGCGTGGAGTGCGGCGAGGCGGGTGGTTTGGCCCGAGGAGGCGAGGGTCTGGACGAGACCGGCGCCGGCCGTGACGACGACCGCGGCGGCGACGAGGGATTTCTGGAGCGTGGTCATGGCGACGGCGCCGGCGGCGGGGGCGGCGACGGAGAGGGCGGCGCCGGAAACCGATGCGGTGATCGCGGCGGCGAGCGCGGCCGGCGCGGCGGGCACGACGGCAGCGCCCAGCTCCGCGGCGAGGGCGGCGGACGAGAGCGGGAGGCCGCGACGGACGAGGAAGGTGCGAAGGCGGTCGAGGGCGCGCGCGACGCGTTTCTGGGCGGCGTCGTCGGAGAGGCCGAGCGCGGCGCCGACCTCGCGCAGGCTGCGGTTCTCGAAGAAGCGGAGCAAAATCGCGGTGCGGTCGGCGGGGGCGAGCGAGGCGACGGCTTCGTCGAGCAAGGGTTCGAGGTGCGGCCCGTCGGGCGAGGGGGCGGCGGAAGATGGTGCGGGGGCGAGGGCGGCGTCGGTGGACGCGGCGTGTTCGCGGGCGGCGCGGCGGGATTCGGCGCGCACGAGATCGATGGCGGTGCGGCGGGTCACGACGTGGAGCCAGGCGACGACAGGGGTCTCGGCCGGATAGCGCGGGGCGGTGCGGGAAAGATCGAAGAAGACGCTCTGGGCGACGTCGGCGGCGAGGTCGGGCGCGCGGACGGTGCGCAGGGCGACGGCGTAGACGAGATCGAGGTGGCGGGCGACGAGTGCGGCGAACGCGGCCTGGGCATCGGGGCCGGCGGCGGCGTAGCGGCGGAGGAGGTGGAGATCATCGCCCATCGGGGTGGTGCGGGAGGAGGGGCCAGCAGATGCGATCAACGTGGGCCGGCAATGCCGCAGGGGAAACGGGCGGGGCGGGGGCAGGCATGCGGAGGTGTCATGCGGAGGAGTCGCCGCCCGGCCGCGGATCCGACGGTGTTTTTGAAGAAGTGCGCGGCGAGGGAAGCCGCGGAGGTTCGTGCGGTGGGAGCGACGGACGCGCTGCGAGGCGGGCCGGGCCACGCGCAGCGGATGGAACGCGGGTGGGGGGCGCGGCGGGAGATTCGGGCGCGGTTGGGCGCGAGGCCGAGCGAGTTTCGCGGTCGGGAACTTTTGTGCGACGGACCGGCGTTGGCCGGATGCCGTCGCGAACGTCGGTCGCTCAGGCGGCCCGAGGTGGCGGACCGCAGCTTCACCCGCAACGGTGCACGCCGAGCGGTGGGTAGCTACCTCCGGGTGTCGCGTGGATGCGTCCGCCGAAAACGACGCGCCTGGAGGGCGCGTGCACCGGATGAGCGCGGCTCAGTCCTTCTTTTCGCTCCAGTGAAAATCGTAGGAGAAATGAAGGGTATCGCCCTCCCAGCGGAGTTTCATGGCCTGGAAGGCGACATTGAGATCGGGCGAGCCGGCGAGGAAGCGGCGCAGGTCGTCCTCGCCGGGCGGCGGTTGTCCGGGGTGGGCGACGAGGTAGGCGGCGTGCGCGAGCAGCGGCGTGGCGGCTGCGCGGACTTGGTCGGCGACGGGCAGGTAGGGCAGCACCTGGCCGAGGTGACTGAGCGGGGTGTCGGGATGGGCGGCGGCGAAGCGACGCGCGGCGTCTTTGATCTGGGCGCCGAAGGCCTCCTCGCCGCCGACGGCCGCGTAGAGGCGCTCGGTCGCCTGCTGCATGCCGTCGATCATGCCTTTCAGCGCGGGCATCGTCTTCTCGAAGAAGGCGGCGGTCTTCCCGCCGTCGGGGCCGATCGCGGTCTCGATCGACTTGGCGGCACGGGCGAGAGCATCGAGTTCGGATTCGCCGACGGCGGGCGCGTGGTCGGAGTTGTTCTTCATATCCCACCCTTCCAGTCCGACGGACAGGAGCATGTCGGAGGTGGGTTTCTCGCGGAGGAGTTTTTCGTCGGGTGCGCCGAGCCGGCCGGAGCGGGTGAGTTCGTAGCGGGCGAGCATCTCGGCGTCGGCGGGGGCGTCGAGGTGCGGGGCGAGTTGGGCGACATCGCCGGGCAGGCGGCCGTCGTGGGCGGCGGTGAAGCGGCGCAACGCGGACTGGAGGTGCGCGGCGAGGTGTTTGCGGGCGAGCGAGCGGAGTTGGGCGAGGGCGATGCGGATGTCGGCGGCGGTGTCGAGTTCGTGGGCGGCGGCGACCTCGGTCCAGTCCGCCGGGGCGAGCAGGCGGAGTTCGGGGAGACTTTGGGCGGGCAGCTCGACGGCGAGTTGCCGGAGGAGCGCGACGCGGAGGTCCACGGCGGAGCCGGGGGCGGCGGGCGGGACGGAGGCGACGGGCGAGACGCGGGGCCCGGCGGAGGGCGGCGGCGGTGCGGCGCGGGCGATGGCGGAGGAGACGGCGGAGGGCGGTGCGGCGATCGGCCGAGAGCCGGCGAAGAGGACGACGAGCGCGAGGGACGCGGCGCAGCCGGCGGCGAGGAGGGATGCCGGAAGGAACGCGAGGACGGCGCTCGCGGTGCCGGCGGAGCCGACACCGACGGCGAGGGACGATGCGGCGGCGGTGATCGCGGGGCCGAGGGCGGCGGGTGCGACGAGCACGGCGTGGGCGGAGAGTTCGGCGGCGAGGGCGGCGGCCGAGACGGGGGCGCCGCGGCGAGCGAGAAAGGCGCGCAAGTGATCGAGGGCGCGGCTGACGCGTTTCTGCGCAGCGTCGTCGGTGGCGCCGAGGGCGGCGCCGATTTCGCGGAAGGACCGGTTCTCGAAGAAACGGAGCAGCACGGCGTGGCGGTCGACGTCGGGCAGGGCGGCGAGGGCATCGTCGAGAAGGGGCTCGAGGCGGGTCCAGTCGGCGGCCGGGGCGGGCGGGGCGTGGAGCTCGGCGGCGGCTTGCTCGCGCGCGGTGCGGCGGGCCTCGCGGCGGACGGCGTCGATCGCGGTGCGGCGGGCGACGGTGTGGAGCCATGCGACGAGCGGCTGGTCGGCGGGGAAATCGGGCGAGCGCCGGGCGAGGTCGAGGAAGACGGACTGCGCGACGTCTTCGGCGAGGTGCGGGGAGCGCGTGATGCGGCGGGCGGCGGCGTAGACGAGGTCGAGGTGGCGGGTGACGAGATCGGCAAATGCGGTCTGCGAGCGGTCGCGGGCGTAGATGCGGAGGAGTTCGTGGTCGCTCATGGGTGTCACCGCACAGTCGGCGCCGCGGCGAAAATCCGACACGAAAAAACGCGCGACGGGGCGGTCGCGCGTTCGGGCAAAGGGAGCGGGTCGCGGTTACAGGCCGTGGGGCAGCACGAAGAGCACGACGGCGAGCAGGTGGCAGGTGGTGCCGCCGAGGGCGAAGGCGTGGCGGGCGACCTGGTGGTAGCGGAGGTTTTGCCAGACGTGGAAGACGGCGCCGGTGGCGTAGCAGAGGGCGCCGGCCAAGATCAGCCACAGCGCGCCCTGGGGCGTGGTGGCGACGAGGGGTTGCACGGCGACGAGGGCGGTGGCGGCGAGGCCGAGGTAGGCGACGCGGACGAGGAGGCGGTGGCGGGCGGGCCAGACGAGGCGGGCGGTGGCGCCGAGGAGGGCGAGGGCCCAGACGGTGCCGAGGAGGCTCCAGCCCCAGGCGCCGCGGAGTTGGCCGAGGCAGAAGGGGGTGGCGGTGCCGGCGATGACGAGAAACGCGGCGGCATGCTGGAAGGGCGACAGCGTCTCGCGCCACGTGGTGCCGACGCGGCGGCGGTGGATGAGGCCGGCGTAGAGGCCGACGACGGTGAGGCCGAAGACGAGGGCGCCGGCGACATGGCCGTCGTCGCCGCGGAGGGCGGCGAAGACGACGAGGAGCACGAGGGCGGCGAGACCGGCGATCAGGCCGGCGGTGTGGGTGACGGTGTGGGCGATCTGTTCGCCGCGGGAGTAGACGAGGGCGGGGGCGGGCGCGGCCTGGGCGGCGGCGCGGCGGTTTTTCACGATGGCATCGCTCTGGGCGTCGCACCAGCGGATGAGGGCGCGGGGGCGGGGGCTGGTGAACTCGGTGGCCTTCCACTCGCTGCCGTCGGTGTAGAGGGTTTTGGGGAGAATGAAGGTGCCGAAGACCCAGTCGAAGACGGGGAGGGTGAAGAAGCCGGAGATGGCTTCGTTGCAGTCGATGACGGCGTGGTGGCGGAGGTGGAAGCTGTAGATCTTGCGCCAGAAGCCGCCGAAGGTCGGGTGCTCGATGAGCGGGGCCCAGCGCTCGAAGGACCAGTGTTCGATGGCGTGGAAGATCTCGTAGAGCGCCATGGCGAAGGCGAGGGCGGCGAAGCCGGCGAAGAACCAGGGCAACGCGGGGAAGATCCACTGCAGGAAGGCGAGGAACGGGGTGACGACGGCGGCGAAGACGGCGAGCGTATACCAGGGGAAGAAGGAGGCTTCGCCCTGCTCGGGGGTGACGACGGGGTAGACGTTTTCCACGAAGGGCACCTCGCGGCCGGAGGACGTGTAGCGTTTGCCGATGCGGGTGAGGGAGTGGTGGAGCGTGTGCTGGCGGTAGAAGCGGCTGAGGAAGGGGACAACGGGTTTGTGGAGCACGTAGCGGTGGAAAACGTATTCCATGAAACAGGTGCCGAGGTGGACCACGAGGAAGGCGGCGATGAAGGCGAGGGCGGTGGCGCCGACCTGCGCGCGCCAGACGGCGGCGGGGGCGAGCAGCCAAAACAGGCCGACGAGACCGGCGAGGGAAACGGCGACCGTGAACAGGAACAGCGGGAGGGAGAATTTCTCCTCCACCTGCCCCGCGGAGATTTTCGATTCGGACATGCGGCTTTGTCCGGTGGATCGCGAGCGATGGCAATGGCCGATACGGCGGGAGGCGGGAAAATTTTTTGAACGCGGCCGGGTGAAGGACCAAAGGACTTGGGGACCAGGGGGCGAAGGGGCCGCGGTGGGTGGGAACACCGTGGACAGCGGCGGGGAGAGGCCGCGGAATAGTGCGAGGATGAGCGGTCGCGACGCGGAGCCGGTGGTGTCGGTCGTGCTGCCCGTGCGCAACGGGGCGGCGACGCTGGCGCGCGCAGTGGAGAGCGTGCGCGCGCAGACGTTCGCGGCGTGGGAGCTGGTTATTGTCGACGATGGATCGACGGACGGAACGGCGGAGATCGCGGCGGCGGCGGCGCGGGCGGACGCGCGGGTGCGCGTGGTGCGGCCCGCGGCGGGAGAGGCGGGGGTCGTGGCGGCATATGCGGCCGGGATCGCGGCGGCGCGCGGAAGATTCGTGGCGCGAATCGACGCCGACGACGAAGCGCACCCGGAGCGGCTGGCGGAGCAGACCGCTTTCTTGGAGCGGGCGGGACACGGCGGCATCGGCGTGGTCGGCAGCCTCGTGGCCTTCGGCGGTGATCGCGACGCGCAGGCGGGCTATGCCCACCATGTCGACTGGACGAATACGCTCGTGACGCCGGAACAGATCGCAGCGCAGCGCTTCGTGGAATCGCCGCTGGTCAATCCGAGCGCGATGTTCCGGCGCGAACTCTGGGCGGCGCACGGCGGCTGCCGCGACGGGGATTTCCCGGAGGACTATGAATTGTGGCTGCGCTGGCTGGATGCGGGCGTGCGCATCGCGAAAGTGCCGCGGGTGCTGCTGACGTGGCACGATGCGCCGACGCGCCTGACACGGACGGACGCGCGCTACGGGCCGGAGGCGTTTTTCCGCGTGAAGGCTTGCTGGATTGCGCGGGAGCTGGCGAGGAGCGGCGGCGGGCGACCCGTGTGGGTGTGGGGCGCGGGGCGACATACGCGCAAGCGCGCGGCGCATCTCGCGGCGCACGGGGTGACGATCGCGGGCTATATCGATGTGGATCCGAAGAAACTTGGCCGGCTCGGCGGGACGGGGGCGCCGGTGATCGGGCCGGACGCGTTGCCGCCGGCAGGGGAGATCACGGTGCTCGGTTATGTGACGACGCGCGGAGCGCGGGAGTTTTGTCAGGCGCTGCTGGACGCGCGCGGGTATGCGGAGGGGCGGGATTTTTGGATGTGTGCGTGACGGGGAAAGGGCGAGTGACGAGCGGGGAGTGATTTGCAGGGAGTGATGAGTGACGAGTGGTGAGTGATGAGAGACGGAGGTGATGGGTGATGAGAGACG
>JBILLY010000272.1:0-6328 GCA_044375835.1 Opitutaceae bacterium | reverse complement strand
CTCCGTCCACATGAGCAGCCACGCGGCCCCCGCCACCATCGATCACCACCACGACCCGAGCACGTCGACCGGGATTCCGAACAAGAAGCTCCTCATGTGGACCTTCCTCGCGTCGGACTGCATGTTCTTCGCGGCGCTGATCTCGACCCACCTGATCTACCGCCTGCATCCTCCCGCCGGCGGCCTCGATCCCAAGGTTATCTTCAGCCCCGAGCTCACGTCGTTCTCGACCTTCATTCTGCTCATGTCGTCGCTGATGATGGCCCTCGCCGTCACCGCGATCCAGAAGGGCAACGTCAAGAGCTGCCGCTGGTCGCTGCTCACGACCATCTTCTTCGGCATGATCTTCCTCGGCTGCCAAGTCTACGAGTTCGATCACTTCGTGCATGACAAGAAGATGACCCTCTCGAACAGCATGCTCGGCACGACGTTCTACACGCTCACCGGCACGCACGGTTGCCACGTGGCCCTCGGCGTCCTCTGGCTCTGCCTCATGTATGTGCGCTCCTTCAAGGTCGCCTCGGACGCCTCGTGGTTCGGCAAACAGCTCCTCCACACCGTCACGCTGCTCGTCGCGCTGCTCCTTTCCCTGAAGGTCACCCTCGGCCTCGTCCACGGCCTCCAGGTCGAGCCGACGATCGGTGCGGGTATCGCCCACTTCTTCGGCCACGAGTTCATCTACATCGCCCTCGCGCTCGTCGCCTACGGCGCCCTCGCCTTCTACTTCGCCAAGCCCGCCGGCCCCGTGCAATTCAACGAGACCAACGCGATCGACGTCGAGTCGATGGGCCTCTACTGGCACTTCGTCGACATCGTCTGGATCGTCATCTTCACCGCCGTCTACCTGCTCGAATACCTCTGAGCCACCGTCACTTTTCCTTTCCATGAGCGCCTCTCCCGCCCACGCCGCCGCCGGTCACGCCGACCACGCCCATCACGACGAAGGCAGCAAGTTCCAGATCTACGTCCAGATCGCGATGCTCCTCGCGGTCATCACCGGCGTCGAGATCGTCGCGGTCTACCTCCCGTTCGCGAAGTGGATTCTCGTCACCTCGCTCGTCGTCCTCTCCGTCGTGAAGTTCATGTTCGTGATCTTCTACTTCATGCACCTCCGCTGGGATAAACCCTTCTGCACGATTTTGTTTTTCATCGGTCTCGTCCTTGCCAGCGGCACCATGTGGGCCCTCCTCGCGATCTTCGGTGCCGAAGCCAGCACCCCGCCCCCGGTGGGCTAAACCCCTCCTCAAGTCTGCCTACTGACGCAAAGCGGCCTGCGGGCCGCTTTTTGCTTTTCCCGCAAACTCCGCTCCTCTCCCCCTCCATGATCGACTGGCGCCATTGGCACAACGAGCCCTACCTCATCGGCGGCCTCGTGGTTCTCGGGTGGCTTTGGGCCCTCTTGGCCGGCCCCTTGCGCGCCCGTCTTGCCCCGGGCAGCCCCTTTCCGCGGCGCCAGGCCTGGTGCTTCTACGGCGCCCTGTTCATTTTCTACCTGGCCGTGGGCTCGCCCCTCGACCAGATCGGCGAGCGCTTTCTTTTCAGCGCCCACATGCTGCAGCACCAGCTGCTCATCTACCCGGCTGCCATCCTCTTTCTCCTGGGCCTGCCCCATTGGATGATCGACCCCGTGCTCGGCACGCGGGGGGTGCGCCCGATCTTCGCCTTCGTCGTCCACCCGCTGCCCGCCGCACTGATCTACTCGCTCGTCATCGGCATCTGGCACGTGCCCGCCCTCTACGATTTGGCCTTGCGCGACAAATTCGTCCACGTCGTGGAGCACATCATGTTTTTCGCCGCCGGCCTCCTCTACTGGTGGCCGATTCTAAGCCCCTCCCGCGTCGCGCCGCCGCGCCCGCACGGCGTGCAGATGCTCTACCTCGTCGGAGTTGTCATCACCATGACGCCGCTCTTCGCCTACATCACGTTCGCGCAGGACATCCTCTACCCGACCTACGAGTTCGCCCCGCGCCTCTTCCCGAACTTCTCCGCCGGCAACGACCAACTGCTCGCCGGCTCGATGATGAAATTGGTCGGTGTTGCCGTCTCGCTGGGTGCTTTCGGCCTGATTTTCTACCGTTGGTATGAAGAGAAGAAGTAGCGCTTCCGCGCGCTGACCTCGTTCCGTTCACCGCGGCCCGCATCCTGTGTCAGGCCGGACTCATGCCGTTGGAGGCTGAGCAGCGGGGCAAGAGGGCGAGCAGATTTCAGGCGAGGAAGCCCGACGCATACCCGACGGGCCGGTGGTGCGGCTGACACCGACTGCAAGGTGTCGCCAGCTCGCCTCGATGCGACCCGATCACCGGCCCGAGTTCAGCTCAGGCCGGAAACAACGTCGCCCGCACCGCCCCGTCCGCGTCCAGTGTCTCTATCCGCGTCACCCGCAGGTGGACGCCTTGGCTGGCCACGGCCACACGCACGGCCTCGAAGGCATCGTGCACCTCCGTCGCCGCCCGACCGTGCGCCGCATAGCTCACGCGGTAGCTCGCTTCCCCCTCCTCCAACCGGCGCAACGCGTCCGCCGTCGCGCGCGGGCGCTCCGCCGGCTCCTCCGTCGTCCCGGCCAAACCCGCACCCGCCGCCCCCGCGTCCGCTCCGGACCGCCCCGAGGGTTCCGGGCGCGGCGCCCCGGCGCCGCGCGCCCGCCGCTTCTTCTTCCGATCCGACGGCAACTCCGGCCGCTCGAACGGATACGGCTCGCCCAACCACTTCGCCGCCTCGCGCTCGATCTCATGCACGCGCACCCACAGCGCCTCGCGTTCGAGGAGCAGCTGATTGACCAGGATCTGGCGCGGCGTGGCCACGGGGTCGTTTCGGTCGTTCGCGAGAATCGGCGATCAGTTCATCCGGGCCCGCTCAAACCTTGGCCGGCGCCGGCGCACCCGCCTCGCCTTCCGGCTCGTCGCCCGCCGCCGGCTTGACCGCCGCCTTCTTGGCCGGCGCGCCGCCGCGGGTGACGCTTTCCGCCTTCGGATCGAAGCCCGCCACCGGCAACGGCGGCGGCGGAAACGGAAACGCGCCCGGCTCGCCGAGCACGTCCTCGACCTGCGTCTCGAGCGCCGCGATCCGCTCGTAGGCGCGCTGCCGTTCCTCGATCAACTGGTCGATTTTGACGCGGGCTTCGAGCGCCTGGCGGATGATGTCCGCCTCCGCGCCAAGCACGATGTCGCGGAAGCTGAGGGGTGAGTTCTTTTTGGCCATGGTGGTTTATTCCCAGAAGATACGTTTGAGTTTGTTGAAAAGTCCCGGAGTCGATCGCGCCACGAACTGCGGCGCCGGCTTCGATGCCGGCGCGGTCGCGGCCGCCGTCACCGCGCGCGCCTCCTCGGTCCGCACCGGCTTGGCCTCGGCCGTCGATGCGGTGCCCGCCCCGCGCACCGGCACCGCCGGCGCCGCCGGTCGGCTGGCCGCAGCCTTGACGCGCGCGTCCCGCACCGCCGTTGCCGCCGCCGCCACGTCTGTCTCCGCATCCGCCGCCAGCTCCGCCAGCATGTCGTCGGTCACCGCCGCATTCCGCACCGCCGCCAGCCGCACCATCGCGGCCGGATCGCGCACATAGTCCCAAAGCTCCGCCGCCCGCAGCGGTCCGCCGGCCACACCCAACGCCCGCACCGCCGGCAGCCGATCCGCCCGCAACGCCTTCGCCGTCTCCGCCTCCAGCGGCCCCGTCTCCCGCCGCTGCATCGCCCAGTGCCCGCGAAACTCCGCGCTGTGCACGAGCAGAAACTGGAACAGCTCGCCCTCGAGCACCTCGCGATACGCCAACGCCGCCAGCACTTCCGGATGCCGCGTCGCGGCCAACTCCTGCACGAGGTCCAGTGGCACTGCCGGATTGGTCGCCAGCGCCGCGCACACCCGCGCCTCGGCCTGCCCCACGAAATACCGCGCGATCTCCTCGTCGAGCGACACGTTCGCCGCCAGCGCCTCGCGCACCTCCGCCGCCGCATCCTGCGCGAGCGTGTTCTGCAGCGGCCGCGCCAAGAGGTCGCGCCCCGCCACCCACACCCGCTCCTCCGTCTCGCCGCGCGTCGCCAACATCAGTAAATCGACGTCGTCCCACTTGCTCGTGTCCCGCACCGCGCGCCGCACCGCCGGATGCGGCGAGTGCACCAACACCCGGCGCACCGCCGGCGTCAGATCGCCGCGCTGGATCAGCGCCAGCTGCACGTCCTCGTCGTCGCTCGCCGCCCAGCCGAGCAACACGTCTTCGTCGACCCTCGCCGCGGCCACCGTGTGCAGCCGCACCACCGGGCTTTCGTCCGCACCGAGCACCAGCGCGATCGGCTTGGGCAACGTGCTCTGTCCCGCCAGCCGCACGCGCACCGCCGGATCGGCATCGGCCGACAGCAGCGCCTGATGCGGCAACCGCAGCGACGGATTCGCCGCCACTGCCCGCCGCACCCCCGGCGCCGGATCATCCGTCAGCACGCGCAGCTCACGCGGCGGGATCTGCGGGTGCAGCGCCACCTGCGCCCGCACCGCCGCGTCCGCATGCGCCGCAAACTCGCTCAGCAGGTGCGGCGGCGTGCGCGGATTCGTGGCCAACAGCGCCAGCACCGTAGCATCCGGCGTCCCCTGCGCCAACTGCTCCAACAGGTGGCTCGGCGCCAGCGGATACGCCGCGACAAACTGCCGCGCCTCCGGCGCGCCCGGCACTTCGCTGAGTTCCTGCAACAACCGCGACGGCACCGGCGGCTTGCGCAACGCCACCGCCGCGCGCCGCACGCCGTCGCGGCGGATGCGTTCGAGCAGGCTTTCGATCGTGTGCGGCTCGGCGGCCATCGTTGTCGCGGGCTCAGCCCAGCTTCAGCTCCTCCGGCTGCACGTAGATTTCGCGCGGGTTGTTGCCCACCTGCGGCCCGATGTAGCGCCGCCGTTCCAGTTCTTCCATCAGCGACGCCGCCCGGTTGTAGCCGATCTTCAGCCGCCGCTGCAGATAACTCGTGCTCGCGCGCCCGTGCGCCGCGATCACTTCGAGCGCTTCCTTGATCATCGGATCCGCGCCCGCCGCGAGCACCGCCTCGCCGCCGCCTTCGGCCGCGCCCGGTGCATCCTCGGGCCGCAGCTCCACACGGTAGCGCGGTTGCACCTGCGCCTTCAGCGCCGACACCACGCGCTCGATCTCCGCATCGTCGACATACGGCGCCTGCAAGCGCTGCAACCGCCCCAACCCTGGCGGCGAATACAGCATGTCGCCGCGCCCTTGCAGGGCCTCGGCGCCCTTGCCGTCGAGGATCGTGCGGCTGTCGATCTGCGACGACACCTGGAACGCGATGCGCGTCGGGTAGTTCGCTTTGATCACGCCCGTGATCACGTTCACGCTCGGCCGCTGCGTCGCCAGCACCGTGTGGATGCCCACCGCGCGCGACATCTGCGCCAGCCGCGCGATCGGCGTCTCCACGTCCGCGGCCGCCGTCATCATCAGGTCCGCCAATTCGTCGATCACGAGCACGATGAAGGGCAACGGCGCAAAGCCCTCCGCCCGCGCCTTCGCGTTGTAGCCCGCCAGATTGCGCACGCTCTTCTCAGCCAGCACTTCGTAGCGCCGCTCCATTTCGCGCACCAGCCACTTGAGCGCCTGGCAGGCCTGCTTCGGCTCCGTCACCACCGGGTGGATCAGATGCGGCAGGTCGCGGTAGATCGCGAACTCCACGATCTTCGGGTCGATGAGCACCAGCTCCAGTTCGTCCGGACGAAACCGATACACCAGCGAGAGGATGAGATTGCTGATGCAGACCGATTTGCCGCTGCCGGTCGCACCCGCGATCAGCAGGTGAGGCGCCTTCGCGAGATCGCACAGCACTTGGCGGCCCGTGATGTCCACGCCCAGCACAAGCGGCAGATCCCCGCTGGCCCCCGTCCATGCGCCCGACTCCAGCGCGCCGCGCAGCGCCAGCGGCGTGGCCTGCCGGTTCGGGATTTCGATGCCCACGAAGCTCTCGCCGGGAATCGGCGCCTGGATGCGCACGGCGTTGGCCGACATCGCGAGCGCGATGTTCTTCTCCAGCGACGCGATCGCCTCCACCCGCACACCGAACCCCGGCCGCACGCGGAACTGCGTCACCCGCGGCCCGACGATCGAATCGTAGACGAACGCATCCACCGCAAAGCTGTCCAACGCGTCCTGCAGCCGCCGCTTGCTCGCCTCCAGTTCCTCCGCGCTGACAAACGCTTTCTCGGTCGCCGCCGGCGGCCGCAGCAGGTCGAGCGCCGGCAGCCGGTAGTCCGCCAGATCCTCGCTCGAAAACGGCTTCGGCAGCTCCACCGCCGGTCGCGGCGGCGGCTCCGGCGGCACCAGCGTCTGCAAATCCGCATCCGCCAGATCCGCATC
>JBILLY010000201.1:0-7522 GCA_044375835.1 Opitutaceae bacterium | reverse complement strand
AAATTATTTCATTCTTCGTCGACACCTCCATATCAGGTGGGAGCTGCACGATTCCCGCTGCAGCACGCTTGAGGGACGATTCGAGGTCGATTGTGCGACCGAAGTGGAATTGATGCCGCCTCTGGGTATCCGACCAGCTGGCGTCCTCGTAGCTCAGCAGGCTGCTGAAAAACCGCAGGTTTTGATACCGCAGCGCCCGATTTTCGTGTTTCACCCCGCGGGGACAGCTTCCTGTGCAAGATTTTCGCGCCGCCATCGCCGCGGCCTGCGTCGTCTTCGGGTCGTTTCGGGGTGTGAGGGCACACGCAGGCCCGGCGGGCGTCAGGCCCGCGCCGCTTTGCTGGGTGGAGCAAGCGGCAGCTGCGCGATCCGACCCAAGTGGTGGGCAGCCACGACATACTGGGCTTGGGCGTGCCGACGCTCGACGCCGAGATTTCGGCTCTTGCGGAGGCAGCCGATGCTCTACCTGCCAGCCGAGGATCCCCTCGATACAATTGCTGACCTTCTGGCTGGCGGCGTGCGCAAGGGTCAGCAGCACATGCAATGTTTTGTGCCCTGCCTTGCGGCCCGTGTGCGGCACTATGGCATGCTCCCGCAGTCTACGCGCAAGCTCCTTGGAGTGATATCCATTGTCGGCACCGGCGGTCTTCGGGTCGAAGCCCGGGTTGCGCAGCTACCGCGTCTGGTCGACCGCGACCGACGACTCCGACGCGGCGACCGCAGGCCTGACAGCGAACAGCACGCACCGCCCGTTGCGGTTCTCCAGGGAGGCGTGCCCGGCAATGCATAGTCACACATCCTTGCCGGGTCCTTTGCGGACGAGCTTCGCCTCCGGGGTGGTCGTCGACGCATGCGTGTCTTTGCGGCTTTTCTGTCCCTTGACGACCGATCGCCCGTTGCTGCTGCCGGGCTCCTGATGGTAATCCTGTGGGCGGAGCGCCACTACCATACCTCGTCGCCACGGATCATCACGTCGACGTCCTGTTTGGTCACGCTGAAGTTTTCCGCCGGCACTTCCTCCGCAGCTCGGCAATGCTACGAAAACTTCAGTTCTTCTCCGAGGACACGGCGCCAAGCGTCGCTGGTTCGTCGTAGCGCTCCGCGGCGTCTGTCCCAAACTAACTGCGGAGACACACGCCAAAATCTGGGCCGACTACCAGCACGGGAAACAAAGCGCCGCCTTCAATCTGGCGCCGGGATTCCCAATCAAACTAACCAGCCCTTAACGGGCACCTCTTGAATATCCGATCTGTCGGCGGTGGGCGCCGACACCGGCTCCTGCTCGCTGCTCAAGAAAATGGTGAACACTTCCCCGCGGCTGCGAAGCCGGCTCGGATTTCGCCGAAGGCAAGCGACCAAGATGGCGCCGCGACGGAAGCGTGGGCGACGTGCCACACGTGCTTTGATAGCGTTCACGTTTCCGTTTTCGCCGCTTTCCCCGCGCGACTTTTCCGGCGGTTTCTCAGTGACAATCCATTGACACTTTTCGGCCGCTTTGGGGCGGAATCTGGCGCTACCGGTCGGGATCGTTCGCAGGAGAGCAAATCGTTTGAGGGCAGGTATTTGGCTTTCAAGACCGCCGCAATAGACCACTCTGCCACCTCTCCGGTTCGGTCAGAGCAAAGCTCCGGGAAACAAGCCGCTTGTCCAGCCTTCGTTCCCCGGCCAAGCTGCGCCGCAATGAGAGCCCGCGAGGAGCCACCGCCGCCGATCGTCGCGGAGTTGCAGGGGCTCTACGGCGCCTATTCCTTCCCGGAAAAATTGCTGCAGAAGGTCTGGCTGCGCGGCGAATTCGACCGCACGGCCGCCGTCACCACCGACGGACGCCGGCTCGCGGTGCTCGCCCCGGGGACATGGAATCTGCTCGGCGGACCGGATTTTCGCGGCGCCCGATTCCGTATCGGCGAGGCCGGCGCCCGGCCGATCGCGGCCGACGTGGAAGTGCATTTGCACGCGGCGGATTGGGATGCCCACGGTCATGCGCGGGATCCGGCTTACGATGACGTGGGTTTGCACGTCGTGCTCTTCCCGCCGAGGTCGGGACACCGGACGCTGGGCTCGCGCGGGCAGGAGATTCCGGTGTTGGTGCTGCTTCCGCTCCTGCTGCGTGGTTTGGAGGAGGTGGCGGCCGACGAGGCGGTGGAGGGCTTGGCCAACCGGCCGCTGGCCCGCTTGCCGGAGGAACTCGCGGCGATTCCCGAGGCGGAGCGTGCGGACTTGTTGCGCGACCATGCCGGACGGCGGTGGCGGCAAAAGGTGCGGTTTGCGGCCCTGCGCCTGGAAAAACTCGGCTGGGAGGGCGCCTGCCATCACGCCGCCCTCGAAGTTCTCGGCTATCGCTTCAACCGCGCGCCGATGCTGCGCCTGGCGGCGGCGGAGCCGCTGACGCGGTGGGCGACGGGCGCGATTGAGCCCGACGGGCTGTTCGAGGCGGAGCGCGAGGCGGGCGGATGGAGCCTGCAGGGAGTTCGGCCGGCGAATCACCCGCGCGTGCGGCTGCGCCAGTATGCCGCGTGGACCGCGGCGCGGCCGGATTGGCCGGCGCGCTTGGCGGCGCTCGCCGGGACCTTGCCGGCCCTGGCGCCGACGACAGTGACGCGCGCCGCCCGGGCCGGTGCGCGCTTGAGCTTGGTGCGGGAGCGCTGGCTCGACCGGCTGGCGGCCGGAGCCCTCGGCGGCACGCGCTGGGACAACGCGGTGTGCGACGGTTTCCTGCCCTTGCTGGCGGCCAAAGGAGAAGGCGCGGCGGACGGTTTTTGGTTCCATTGGTATCCCGGCGATCTGCCTGCGTTTGTGGTTCGCGGCCTGCGGCAGCTCGGTTTGGCCGACGGCAAGGCTCAGCCGGTGTCCCATGGCTTGGCGCAGGGGTTGATCGGTTGGCTGATCGAGCGGGAAAGCCGGCGTTGACGGGCACCGGACCCGGTCGGGCCGGGCGGGGGGCTTGACAAAATTTTCGGCGACAAACTACGGTATCAGGCTCAATTCAACTCACTTTCCCAAAGTGGGCCCTGCGGCCCGCTTTTTTTTTCCCATCATCCTCGCCGATCCCAACCTATGAGCAGCGAAATTCTTTCCGTCCTCGAATACATGGAGAAGGAAAAGGGCATTCCGCGTGCCGACATGATCGCCACGATCGCGAACGCGCTGAAGACCGCCGCCCAAAAGGGCGTAAACTCCGGCCAGGAGCTCAGGATCGATATCAATCCGAAGAACGGCCAGCTGCACGCTTGGTCGGTTTTGAAAGTGGTGGATTCGGTCAGTAATCCGAAGACCGAGATCCACGTGGAGAAGGCCCAGAGCGTGAAGCCCGGTGCGGTGATCGGCGAAGTCCTGGAAAAGGAGATCGACCCGTCGAGCCTCGGCCGTATCGCCGCCCAAACCGCCCGTCAGGCGGTCATGCAGCGCCTCCGGCAGTTCGAGAAAGACCGCATTTACGACGACTTCAAAGATCAGGTCGGCAATATCGTCACCGGCACTGTCCGGCGGCGCGAGCGCAACGACCTCTTCGTCGATCTCGGCAAGGCCGAGGCGGTCATGCCCGGCAAGGAGCAGGTGCCCGGCGAGGAGTATCAGCCCGGCGAGCGCATCCGCTGCCTGCTGCTCGAAATCGAGAGCACGCCGCGCGGCCCCGAGATCATTCTCAGCCGCGCCAGCCCGAAGTTCGTGCGCCGGCTGTTTGAGCTCGAGGTCACCGAAGTGGCCGACGGCACGGTCAAGATCGAGGCTTTTGCCCGGGAGCCCGGCTACCGCACCAAGATCGCCGTCACCAGCACCGATTCCAAAGTGGATCCGGTCGGCGCGTGTGTGGGCGCCCGCGGTGCCCGCGTGAAGACCATCGTCCGCGAACTCGGCGGCGAGAAGATCGACATCATCAAGTATTTCGCGGATCCGCGCGAGATGATCATCGAGGCGCTCAAGCCGGCCGTGCCGCGCGAGATCATCCTCGACGAGAAGACGCACCGCATCCTGCTCAAAGTCGCCACCGACGACCTCGCCGTGGCGATCGGCCGCAAGGGCCAGAACGCCCGCCTCACGTCGCGCCTGATCGGCTGGCGGCTCGATATCGAGGAGTTCAAGGCCGTCGGCGCCGATCCGGAAGGCGACGCCAAGCGCAAGCTGGTCGGCGCCCTCGGGATCGCTGAGCCGCTCGCCCTCCGCCTTGTCAAAGCCGGCTTCGTGTCGCTGGAACTCTTCGACGGCGTCGAGGCCGCCGATCTCGAGGGCGCCGGCTTCACCGCCGAAGAGGCCGGCGATATCATCCAGCGCGCCGCCGCCAACCTTCGCTAAACGTCGTCCGATTCCGGTAAACCTGCATGAGTATTCGCATCCACAAACTCGCCGAGGAACTCGGCTTGGACAACAAGGAGATGATCGCCCTCCTCAAGGAGCGCAAAATCATCCCCGCGGATGTGAAATCGCCCTCGAGCACGGTGGACAACATCAGTGCCTCGGCGCTGCGCGAGGAGTTCGCGGCGAAGAAGGCGGTCGCCGCGCCGGTCGCCGCCCCCGCCGCCGTCCCCGCGGCCGAGCCCCCGGGGCCGCCCAAGGTCATGCTGCCGACCGGGGTCTTCGTAAAGTCGAAGCTCGATATCGAAAAGGAAAAGGAGGCCGCCGCCGTCGCCAAGGCTGCCGCCCTCAAGGCCGCCTCCGCTCCCGCGGCTCCCGCCGCGCCGGTGCCGTCGGCTCCGCCGCCCCCGCCCCCGCCTCCGCCTCCGCCCGCGGTGGTTTCCCGTCCGCCGACGCCGCCTCCGATGGTGCCGGCGCGCCCCGTGTCGGCGCCGCCCCCGATCGCGCGGATGCCGGTCGCTCCGCCGCCCGTTTCCAGACCCGCTCCCGCGCCGGTTTCCATGCCCGCGCCCGTCAAGGCCCCCGCACCGCTGCCCGCGCCCGTCGCGCCGCCTGCTCCGGTCGCGCCGCCCGCCGTGCGTCCGCCGGTGACGGCCTCCGCGCCGTCCGCGCCCGCTCCGATCGCTCCGCCGCCGATGGCGAAAGCGCCGTCCGCTTTGCCGCCGATGCCCGGCCGGACACCGCCGCCGCTGCCCGGGATGGCGCCGAAAGCCCCGCCGTTGCCCACGCCCGCCGGCGCTCCCGCCGCGGCCCCCGCCGTGCAGATCACGGTGCAGGGTGACATCAAGATTCTCCACCTCAAGCCGCCGATCGTGGTGCGCGATTTCGCCGCCGCCCTCGGGCTCAAGCCGTTCAAGCTGATCTCCGAGCTCAACCAGCTCGTCGGCTTTGCGGCGATGAACTCGAACATCGACGAGGCCGTGGCGCAGAAAGTCGCCGAGAAATACGGTTTCCTGCTCGAGATCAAACATCGCGGCGACGCCGCCGCCCAGCAGGCCGCGAAAGAAAAGAAGGCCGAGAAGAAGCCCGAGGAAGACGAGTCCAAGCACCTCGTCACGCGGCCGCCGGTCGTGTGCATTTTGGGCCACGTCGACCATGGCAAGACCTCGCTGCTCGACGCCATCCGCAAGGCCAACGTGGCCGCGGGCGAAGCCGGTGGCATCACCCAGCACATCGGCGCCTACCAGATCGAATTCAACGGCCGAAAAATCACGTTTCTGGATACGCCCGGCCACGCCGCTTTCACCAAGATGCGCGCCCGCGGCGCCAGCGTCACGGATGTCGCGATCCTCGTGGTCGCCGCCGACGACGGCTTCATGCCGCAGACCGACGAGGCGCTGAAAATCGCCCTCGCCGAGAAGGCCAACCATCCCGAGCGCTTCGCCCTCATCGTCGCCGTCAACAAGATGGACGTGAAAGGCGCCAACCTGGATCAGGTCAAAAACCAGATGCAGCAGCGCAACATCGCGCCCGAAGACTGGGGCGGCGAGACGATCACCGTGCCGGTGGCCGCCATCAAGAACCAGGGCATCACCGATCTCCTGGAGATGATTCTGCTCCAGACCGATGTGCTCGAACTCAAGGCCAACCCGAAGGCCGAGGCGAGCGGCGTCGTGATCGAGTCCGAGATCGATTTCGGCCGCGGTCCGCTCGCCACCGTCATCGTCCAGCGCGGCACGCTGCGCGTCGGCGACGCGATCGTGAGCGGCCCGAATTTCGCCAAGGTCCGCGCCATGTTCGACGACCAGGGCAACAACGTGAAGGAAGCCACGCCCGCCACCCCGGTGCGCGTGATCGGCTGGAGCGGCACGCCGGATAGCGGCGCCGCCTTCAAGGTCGTGAAAAACGCCCGCGAAGCCGAGAAAATTGCCGAAGAGGAGCAACTGCGCCTCCGCAAGCAGGCGACGACCGCCGCCGCCGCGCCGAAGGAAGTGTCGGTCGAGCAGCTCTTCGCGAACATCGCCGCGACCCAGGCCAAGGTGCTCAAGGTCATCGTCAAGACCGACGTCTTCGGCTCCTCCGAGGCCGTCCGCGCGATCCTTGAGGGCATCAAGAGCGCCAAGGTCCAGCTCGAGATCGTCTCCATCGAGGTCGGCCTCGTCACCAAGAACGACGTCCTCATGGCCAGCGCCGCGGGCGCCGTCATCATCGGTTTCCATACCCGGCTCGAAAACGGGGTCACGCCGCTCGCCAAACACCACGGCGTGCGCGTGGAGACCTACGACATCATCTACGAGATGGGCGACAAGGTGCGCGAGATGATGGCCGACCTGCTGGATCCCGACATCAAGGAGATCAAGACGGGCGCGGCCGAGGTGCGCCAGGTCTTCCCGCTCGCCAAGGGCTTTGTCGCGGGCTGCCTCGTCACCGAGGGCAAGATCAACCGCAACGCCGCCGCGCGCCTGCGCCGCGGCAAAGAGACCGTGCACGAAGGCAAGATCGGCACGCTCAAGCGCTTCAAGGACGACGCGAACGAGGTGCGCGCCGGTCTGGAGTGCGGCATCAAGCTCGACGATTTCAACGGCTACGCGGCCGGCGACATCATCGAGTGTTTCGAGATCCAGAAGGTCAGGGCCTCGCTCTGAGGCCGGGTTTCCGATTCGAGATTTTCGGACCGCCGGCTCCCGGCCATGAAGATCGAGAAAAGCGAAGCCTGAAACGAAAAGCCGATGAGCAACCGCACTGTCCGCGTCAACGAACTCGTCCAGCGCGAGATCAGCGATATCCTGCGCAAGCGCTACCAGACGGAGGCCGTGGCGGTCACCGTCTCGGAAGTGCGCGTGTCGCCCGACCTGCGGGATGCGCGCGTCTTCGTCTCCGTCGTGGGGACGGAGGACGCGGCGGAGGCGAAACTGAAATGGCTGCGGTCGATCTCGCGCGAGATCCGCGACGAAGTCGGCCGGCGCATCGTGCTGAAGTATCTGCCCAAGTTCGAATACGTGCTCGACCGGTCCGCGATCCGGGGCGCGCGCATCCTGCAGGTCTTGGACGAGATCGTGCCGCCGACCCCGCCCAAGGCGGACGGCGCCTGAGCCGGCCGATGGACGCCTACTATCCCCAGTTTTCGGCGACCTTTTCCCGCCTGGTGGCGGGACTCGCCGGCCGGAAGGTGGCGGTGATCGGCCACGCGCGGCCCGACGGCGATTGCATCGGCTCGCAGGTCGCCTTGGCCCGC
>JBILLY010000200.1:0-7523 GCA_044375835.1 Opitutaceae bacterium | reverse complement strand
GGCACGTCGCGCATCCACGACCAGGATATCGATCTCGGCGCCTTCAACGGCATGACGATCCAGCGGAACAACCTGCAGATCCTGTTCGACGACATGAACTACATGCAGCCGGGCAAAATCTCGGTCTTCGACCACGAGGGCAAACCGGTCGACTACACCGATCTCGACAGCTACTCGCTGGTGTCCGCCAACAGCAATCGCCAGATCACCTACGACACCGTCAAGCAGGCCTACTACAACGTGCGCCGCGACTTCGTGGTCCGGCGGGTCCCGGTCTCGGTGAAGGTCGGCCTGGATGTCCGCAACACGATGCGCGACCTCCGCGGTCCCGGCGGCAATCTCGAGACCTACACCTACGTCGGCGCCGACGGACGCGCCAGTCTCAACCCGGTCACGCAGGCCGGCCTGATCAACGACGACAGTCCCGCGCGCTTCATCGACGAGGCGTTCTCGCTGCGCCTGCCCGACTTCGGGCTGAAGCGCCAGGAGCACGTCGACAACGTGAAGCTCTGGAAGGACTACAAGGCCAACCCGTCGCGCTGGACGCGCAACGCGGCGACCGACTACGCGAACCTCACCCGGTTCTCGCGGCGCGCGGAGGAGACCATCTCGGCGACCTTCGTGCGGGGCGACGCTTCGTTCCTCGAACGACGCCTGAAGCTGGTCGGCGGCTGGCGCGTGGAGCAGACCAACATCGACGCCGAAGGACCGCTCACCGATCCGACCGGCGCCTACCAGCGCGACGCCAACGGCAACGTGATCCGCAACGCCGCCGGGACCCCGCAGTTCATCGTGCCGCCGACGCCGGTGACGCTCCAATACAACGAACTCACGATCAAGGACCGCGGCTACCAGGCGAAGAAGGAGTATTTCCGGCTCTTCCCGAGCCTGAACGTGAGCTACGATTTCGCCGCCAACCTGATCGGCCGCGCCGCCTACTACCAGACGGTGGGTCGCCCCGACTTCAACCAGTATTCCGGCGGTCTCACGCTGCCGAACACCGAGATCGTCAACCTCAACGACCGGATCTCGGTGAACAACGTCTCGATCAAGGCGTGGCAGGCCGAGAGCTACATGGCGCGGCTCGAATACTATTTCGCCGACAACGTCGGCCAGCTGTCGGTCGCGTATTTCGTCCGCGACTACGAGAACATGTTCGGCAACGTCACGTCGCCGGTCACGCCCGAGTTTCTCGCCGCCTACGATCTCGATGAGGAGACCTACGGCATCTACCAGGTCACGACGCAGTTCAACGTGCCCGGCACGATCCGGACCACCGGCCTGGAGGTCGACTACAAGCAGGCGCTGACGTTTTTGCCGCGCTGGGCGCGCGGCCTGCACTTCACCGCGAACTACAGCTCCCAGCGCGGCAAGAACACCTTCGATTACTTCCAGAATATGATTCCGTTCAACGTGAACTGGGGACTCAGCCTGACGCGCGAGAAGTTCAACCTTCGCATCAACGAAAACTACCGCGGTATCCAGCGGCGCGCTGCGGTGGCGGTCGCGCGCGGCATCGAACCCGGGACCTACAACTATCGCCCGAAGCGCATCTACATCGACGTGAGCGGCGAGTATTACCTGAAGCGGACGCTCGGGTTGTTTGTGTCGATCCGCAACATCGGCGGCGCGACGGAGGACACCAAGATCTACGGCCCGAACACCCCCCGCTACGCGCGCTTCCGCCAGCTCGACGATTACTCGTCGCTGTGGACCTTCGGCATCAAGGGCTCGTTCTGACCCGGGTCCGCCGGTCCGCTTGTTTCCGGGCGCGCCTTCGCGGGCGCGCCCTTCTTTTTTTTGCCGGTGTCCGGGTCAGCGGAGCAGCACCGGCGGCTCCTCGACCGGCGGATCGAAGAGCGGGCCGTGCAGCCGGGCGAGCGTCGCGCGGAAGTGCGCGTCTTCGACTTCGCGGCGGCGCGTCGCGCGGTATTCCATTTCGCCCACCACAAAAATGAAGATGAAGAGCGCGACGGCGAGCGGTTGCAAAAACGCGGCCGCCACGGCGCCGACGACGCACACGACCTTGCCGACGGTGGCGGCCCAGAACGTGGCGCGCAGATAGGGGAGCCTGAGCACGAGCAACGCGCGCAGAATGCGGCCGCCATCCATCGGGAAAGCGGGGACGAAATTGAAAATGCCCATCGCGAGGTTGAGGTGCAGCAGCACTTCGCCGAACTCCACCGCGCCGAAGGTCGTGAAATCGGCCGCGTCGAGGCGCGCGCCGGCGTCGGCCGGCAGGGCGGCCCAGAGCAGGCCGGCGAGGACGAAGTTCACGGCGGGACCGGCGAGGGTGATGAGCAGTTCGCGTTTCGGTTCGCGCGGGATCGAGTCGAACTCCGCCATCCCGCCGATCGGCAGGAGCAAAATGCGCGAGACGCCGATGCCGTAGCGGCGGGCGGTCAAAGCGTGGCCGAGCTCGTGCAGGACCACGCAGACGAAAAAGGCCACCAACAGCGCGGTGCTCCAACCGACTCCCGCCCACCCGCCGTCCGCCCACCCGGCAAAGGCGTTGACGGCCAGCAGGAGGAAAAACGTGAAATGGATCGCCAACGGGATGCCCGCGACGCGGAAAAGGCTCATTGACCAGCCCAACATGGGGAGCAACAAAGGCGCGCCCGTGGATTTAGCCAGCGTTCCGTGCGCCTTTCGCGTCGGGACTGCCGGCCGCCGCCGGCCAACCGCCGCCACCATGCCCGATCCCGTCAAAGCGCCGACCATCCTCGTCATCGATGACGACGCCGAAATCCGCTACTCGCTCGCGCGCGTGCTGTCCTCGCGCGGCTACCAGATCATCGAGGCGCCGAGCGGCGAACAGGGCGTGGCCCTGGTGAAGAAGGGCCCGCCGCCGGACCTCGTTTTTCTCGACGTGCGTATGGGCGGCATGAGCGGCATCGAGGCGCTCCAGCACATCCGCTCGGCCAACCCGAAGCAGCTCGTGGTGCTGATGACGGCGTTCGGCACGGCGCAGACGGCGATCGAGGCGATGAAATACGGCGCCTTCGACTACGTGATGAAGCCCTTCGACCCCGCCAAGGTCCTCGCTCTGGCGCAGAACGCCCTGAAGGCGCACGCCGACATGCGGGCGGTGGGCGACTACAAGCCGACGATCAACGCCGACGACTACCGCGAGGGCATCGTGGGGTCGTCGCCGGTGATGCAGGATGTGTTCAAGGTGATCGGCCAGGTGACCGCGAGCGACGTGACGGTGATGATCACCGGCGAGAGCGGCACGGGCAAGGAGCTCGTCGCGCGCTCGATCTGGAAGCACAGCCACCGGGCGAACAAGGCCTTCATCGCGGTCAACTGCGCGGCGATCCCCGACAATCTGATCGAGAGCGAGCTGTTCGGCCACGAGAAGGGGTCGTTCACCGGCGCGACGGTGCAGCGCATCGGCAAGTTCGAGCTCTGCGACGGCGGCACGATCTTTCTCGACGAGATCGGCGACATGGCGCTGGCGACGCAGACCAAGATTCTGCGCGTGCTCCAGCAGGGCGAGATCCAGCGCGTGGGCGGCACGGAGACGATCCGGGTCGACGTGCGCATCATCGCGGCGACGAACAAGGACCTCGAGGCGATGGTGAAGGCGAAGACCTTCCGCGAAGACCTCTACTACCGACTCAATGTCGTGCGCATCAAAATGCCGCCGCTGCGCGAGCGCGGCGACGACGTGCCGCAGATCGTGGATTTCTGCCTCCAGAACCTGGTGAAGCAGCGCAAGGCCCGCGTGGCCAAGGTGTCGCCGGAGGCGATGGCGGTGCTGGTGCGCCACACCTGGCCGGGCAATGTCCGCGAGCTGGAAAACGTGATCTACCGCAGCGCCGTCATCGCGCAGGGCGACGCGATTCTGGTGAAGGACCTGCCGATCGAGATCCGCGGCGGCGAGCCCGCGCCCGCGGATGCGGCGGTTTCGCCGGTCGCGGCGGACGCGGCTCCCGCCGGAGCGGTCACGGCTCCGGCAGCGCCGGTGCCGCTGACGCTGGCGGCGGCGCTGGACCACGTGTTCGTGGCGCTGAAGGACGGCGAGGAGCCGGTGCTGCCGCGGATCGAGCGCGAGTTGATCGCGCGGGCGTTGGCGGAAGACGGCGGCGACGAAACCAAGGCCGCGAAACGGCTGGGCCTCACCAAGGCCGCGCTGCAAAAGCGCGCCAAGGAAGGCTGAAAAATGGGGCCGAGCGCGAGCGCCCGCGACGTCCGGGCCACCGGCGCCGCGGGCCCGATGACACCCGCCGCCGTGCCTTTCCGCCGATGATCTTCTATCTCGCCTCGGGCAACGCGCACAAAGTCGCGGAACTGCAAACGCTCGCGCGCGCGGACGGACTGGCCGTCGAGATCCGCTCGGCCAAGGCCGTCGGCGGCATGCCGGAGGTCGAGGAAGACACGGGGACCTTTGTGGGCAACGCGCGCAAGAAGGCCCTCGCGTTGCGGTCGCGGCTTCCGGCCGGCGCCTGGGCCTTGGCGGACGACAGCGGCGTGTGCGTGGATGCGCTCGACGGCGCGCCGGGTGTGGAATCGGCCTACTACGCGGGGCCGCAGGCGGACCCCGCGGCGAATTTGGCGAAGCTCGTGGCCGCGATGCGCGGGGTGCCGCCGGAACGGCGCGGCGCGCGGTTCTTTTGCGTGCTGTGCGCGCTGGGGCCGGCGGGCGAGGAGCTGGTCTTCGAGGGCGCGTGTTCGGGCACGCTGCTGCCGGAGCCGAAGGGCGGGGCGGGCTTCGGCTACGATCCTTTGTTTGTGCCGACGGGATTTTCCGAGAGCTACGCGGAACTCGGCGACGCGGTGAAGAGCCGGATCAGCCACCGGGCGCGGGCGTGGGCGCAGCTCGCGGCGTGGGTGCGGGAGCGAGGCGACTGACGGGGCGCAGCTCCCGCGAGGGGAGAATTCGAAGGGCGCGCCGGGCGGGCGCGTTCCCGGCGGTGGCGGCTCGGGCGGGCGCCGGTGGTCGGGGAAGGCGCCGAGGCTCGCCCTGTTTCGGGCGCGCGTTTCAGCGGCGGTGTTCCTGCGCGTAGATGACGGCGGCCTCGGAACGGCGCGAGACGTGGAGTTTTTCGAAGACGGTGCTGAGATAATTTTTCACCGTCTTCTCGCTGAGGCCGAGCTTCAGGCCGACCTCCTTGTTGGTGCAGCCTTCGGCGATCAATGCGAGCACACGGCGCTCCTGCGGAGACAGCACCGCGAGCACGTCGCGACCGGTGTGGCCTGATTTCACGAGACTCAGAACGCGGGCGGTGACGGCGGGATCGAGGATCGATTTGCCGGCGGCGACGTCGCGGATGGCGTTCACCAGGCCGCGCCCGTCGATCTCCTTTAGCAGGTAGCCGTGCGCGCCGGCGCGGATGGCGTCGTCGACGATGGTGTCGTCGAGCACGGACGTGAGGATCAGCACGCGGGTGTCGGGCGCGATTTGCAGCAGGCGGCGGCAGGCGTCGACGCCGTTGCCGTCGGGGAGGCGGATGTCGAGGAGGACGACATCGGGCCGGAGGCGTTCGCAGGCGGCGACACCGGCGGCGACGGTGGCGGCGTCGCCGACGATCTCGATACCGCCGGCGGTGGTGAGCAGGGCGCGGAGGCCCATGCGCACGACTTCGCTGTCGTCGATAAGGAGGAGGCGAAGGGGAGCGGGAGCGGTCATACGGCGGCGGGGGAGGAGACCGGCAAGGTGGCGAGGACGCGGACGCCGGCGCCGGGGCGGCCGGTGATGCGGAGGTCGGCGCCGAGCCGCTGGGCGCGGGCGTGCATGTTGCCGAGGCCGTGGCCGCCGTCGCGGGTCTGGGCGGGATCGAAGCCGCGGCCGTCGTCCTGGACGAGCAGGCAAATTTCGGTGTCGGTCGCGTGCATGCGCACGGTGACGCGGGCGGCGCGCCCGTGGCGGAGGGCGTTGCTCACGGCTTCGCGGGCGATCTGGAGGACTTCGATGCCTTGCTCGGGGGTGAGCCGGGCGGCGGCTTCGTCGTCGATCTGCAGGTCGAAGCGGGCGTCGTGGCCGCGGCCGATTTCCTTGAGCTGCGCGCCGAGGGCGTGGGTGAAGCTGGTGCGCCGGAGGTTTTCCGGGGCGAGGCCGACGATGTAGGCGCGGACGTCGCGGATGGCGCCGTTGAGGTTGTCGCGGGTCTGGGCGAGGCGCAGCTCGGCCTCGTCGGGGTCGGACTTCACGAGGGCGCGGACGGTTTCGAGCGTGAGGCCGGCGGCGTAGAGCGACTGGATGATGCCGTCGTGGAGGTCGCGGCCGAGGCGGATTTTTTCGTCGAGCGATTGGGTGAGGAGTTGCTGTTTGAGCTGGGCGTCTTCCTCGGCGCGGCGGCGGACGTCGCGCTCGCGGGTGAGTTCGCGGCCCTGCGCCTCGCTGGATTCGGCGAGACGGGCGAGGGTGTGGAGTTCGGCGGAGTCGCGGGCGAAGGGCGTATCCGTGCCGCGGGGGAGCGCGGCGCGCAGGGGCTGGCCGAGAATGAGGACGAGAGTCAGCGCGAGGGCGGCGGCGGTGAGGCCGAGGGCGAAGCGCTGGGAGAGGACGACGGCGCGCGAGAGGCGCGGCGCCTCCGGCCGGGCGGCCGGCGCGGCGGTATCCGCCGGGCGGGCCTGGTCCCGGGCGATGCGCCACGTCGAAAGGGCGAGCAACCCGACGGCGGCCGCGAGCAGCACGAACAGCGCGAGCGCGACAAAGCGGGGCAACGGGTTCATCCGGAGGACGGAGGCTGCTGTGCCGGGGCGAGAGCGTCAAAACTTTCGACAACCGCGGGGGCCTGCGCTTTATTGGCCCGCTATCGTCGGAGAAGTCGGGTGTTTGGGGTTGGGGGTTGAGAACCGGGAAGGCGCCGCGCGCCGTCTGGGTTTCCGCTCCACGTCCCGGGCACGCGGCGCCGGCGGATCCCATGAAGTCCTTCTACATCACCACCGCCATCGACTACGCGAACGGTTCGCCGCACCTGGGCCATGCCTACGAAAAGGTGCTGACGGACGTCATTGCCCGGTTCCGGCGGCAGATGGGCGACCGCGTCCACTTCCTGACCGGCACGGACGAACACGGCCAGAAAGTGCAGGCCAGCGCCCGCAAGCGCGGGGTCCCGCCGCAGCAGTTCTGCGACGAGGTGTCGGCGGAGTTCCGCGCGATGCTGCCGAAGCTGGCGATCACGAACGACGACTTCATCCGCACCACCGAGGAGCGGCACAAGAAGGTCGTGCGCGAGCTGTTGCAGCGGCTCTACGACAAGGGCGACATCTACAAGGCGGAGTATCGCGGCTTCTACTCGACGCGGCAGGAGCAGTTTCTGCAGGAGAAGGACCGCAACCCGGACGGCACTTGGCCGGAGATTTTCGGCGATGTGACGGAGATCGTGGAATCGAACTACTTCTTCAAGCTGCGGCAGTATCAGGCGTGGTTGGTGGAGTTCCTCACGAAGAACGAGAACTGGATCTTCCCGCGCTACCGGCAGACGCAGGTGCTCGAGTTCCTGAAGGAGCCGCTCAACGACCTCTGCATCTCGCGGCCGAAGGAGCGCCTCGAGTGGGGCATCCCGCTGCCGTTC
>JBILLY010000199.1:0-7529 GCA_044375835.1 Opitutaceae bacterium | reverse complement strand
CGCCCGTCGGTTTCCTCCGCCAGGGCACGCGCTTCGATCTCGTCGACGTCCCGCGCTGCCCGATCGCGACCGATGCCATCAACGCCAAGCTCCCCGAGGTGCGCGCCCGCGTCCACGCCCGCGCCGCCGCCGGCGAGTATAAGCGCGCCGCCACGCTCCTCCTCCGCCACGCCGACGAAGGCGTCGTCACCGACTACGACGCCATCATCACCGAAACCATCTCTCCGGTCTCCGCCTCCGACCTTCAATTTTCACCTTTCAACTTTCAACTCGCCGCCGGCGCCGCGCCCGCGGCGCCGCCGCTGAAGCTGCGCTTCCTCGCCCGCGATTTCTTCCAGAACAACCCCTTCATTCTGCCCGCCTTCACCGGCTACGTTCGCGCCCAGGCCGCCGCCAGTGGCGCGCGCTACCTCGTCGACGCCTACTGCGGCAGCGGCCTCTTCGCCCTCAGCGCCGCGCCCGCCTTCGCGCGTGTCGCCGGCATCGAGCTCAGCGAATCCTCGATCAAATTCGCCCGCGAAAACGCCGCCGCCAACGGCCTCGCCCACGTCACCTTCCAATCCGGCGACGCCGCGCAGATCTTCGCCGGCCTGCCGGCGCTCGCGACGCCCGACGACCCCGGCGCCTTCGCCCCCGCCGACACCGCCGTGATCATCGACCCGCCGCGCAAGGGCTGCGACGAGTCCTTCCTGTCGCAGCTGTTCGCCTACGGCCCGCGCGCCGTGGTCTACGTGAGCTGCGATCCCGCCACGCAGATGCGCGACCTCAAATCGTTCCTCGCCGCCGGCTACACCCTAGCCGCCTCCCAGCCCTTCGACCTCTTCCCCCAGACCCGCCACCTCGAGTGCGTCCTGACCCTCGTGAAATCCCCGACCGCCCCCACGTCCGCCCCTGTGCCCGCGGTCTGACCGCGCGTTCCGTCACACCCCGCCTTCTTCGCTTTCGACCCCCATGGACCTCCAACTCGCCGGCCAACACGTCGCGGTCGTCGGCTCCTCCCAAGGCATCGGTCGCGCCGTGGCCGATGCCTTTGTCGCCGAGGGCTGCCTCGTCTGCGGCTTCGACCGCGCGCAGCCGGCCGTGCCCGCGCCGTTCGAGACCACCGTCGGCGACGTCACCGCGTTCGACCAGCTCAAGGCCTTCGCCGCCGCCTTCCCCGCGATCGACCACGTCGTCTTCGCCGTCGGCGTCGGCTCCGGGAAATTCGGTTTCCCGTTCTGGAACGTCCCGCCCTCCGACTGGGCGCGCGTGCTCGACGTCAACTTGGTCGGCGCCGTCAACGTCGCCCACGCCTTCGCTCCCGGCCTCATCGCCCGCGGCGCCGGCTCGCTCCTTATGTTCACCTCGGTCGCCGGCCAGATCGGCTCGCAGACCGATCCGCCCTACAGCGCCGCGAAGGCCGGCCTGATCAACTTCATGCAGTGCGCGGCGAAGGACTTCGCGCCGCACCACGTCCGCGTCAACGCCCTCTCCCCCGGCATGGTGCAGACCGCGCTCAACGAATCCGTCTGGGCCGCCGGCCAGGCCGCGCTGCCCGCGTCCGCGCGGCAGCCCTACGCCGAATGGGCCGCGGAGAAAATCCGCAAGGTCTCCCCGCTCGGCCGCTGGCAAACGCCGGCCGAGTTCGCCGCGATGGCCACCTACCTTGCCTCGCCCCACGCGCGCAACATCACCGGCCAGACTCTCAACATCGACGGCGGCCAGGTCATGCACGCCTGACCGCCGCTTTCGTGCCGTCACCTCCGTCCCTTGGTTGCCCCGTGGGTTTCCACCACACCGCCCGTCGCCCGTCCGTCCGGCCTGCGCTTTGCCGCGCCGCGGTAGGGCGAACCGTCCCCGGTGACCCGCCACCGACTCCGCCATCGCCCCACTGTCCCCGTCCGAGGAACTCGCGTTCGCGCGTCCGCCTCATCCGGCACCTCGCCTCCGGCACGCTCCTCACCCTCGGCGCGACCGCGTTAGCCGCATCGGCGTCCGTGCCCGCACCCGCGTCTGTCGATCCCGCATCGGACCGCATCACGTTCGCCACCGTCGCCAGCCCCGCGCTCGGCCGGTCGCTCCCGGTCGCCGTCGTGGCACCCGCGCCCTCCGCTGCGACTACCACTACGACCACGATCTCCGCTCCGACCGCGGCGCCGGCCGACACGCCCGTCCTGTATTTTCTCCACGGCCGCGGGCGTCACCACCGCTCGCTCGTCGATTCCCCGGCCGCCCGCGCCGCGCTGCTCGCGGCCCGTTGCTACGTCGTGCTGCCGCAGGGCGAGGACGGCTGGTATATCGACTCGCCCGCCCAGCCCGATGCGCGCTACGCCGCCTGCCTCGCCGAGGTGATCGCGTGGGCCGAGCGCACGTTGCCCGTCTCCCGCACGCCCGCGCACCGCGGCATCGCCGGGTGGTCGATGGGCGGCTACGGCGCCGTGCGCTTCGCGCAAACCCAGCCCGAGGCACGCCGTTTCGGTTTCGTCGCGAGCATCATCGGCCTGCTCGATTTTCCGCGCGCCGAGGATCTGCCCGCGGGGCAAAACTACCGCGTGCCCGTCGCCCGCTTCACCGCCGATCCCGCCGTCTGGACGACGCTCAACCCGCTCCGCGCCGTCGCCGCGCTGCGCGGCTCCGCCGTCACGCTCGTGCTCGCGACCCGCGGCTTCGAGCTGACGATGAACGAGCACTTCCTCGCCGCGCTCGCCGCTGCCGCGCCGCCCATCCCGGCTCGCGTCCACCGGCTCGACGGCGGCCACGAGTTCGCTGTCGTCGAACGCGCCGTGCCCCTCGTGCTCGCCGACGCGATGGCCGCCTTCGAGCGAATCTCGCCATGAGCGTTGTCACCGAAAAGTCGTTACACTGTGAATTGCTCGTCGCCGGCGGCGGCCTCTCCGGCGTCTGCTGCGCGCTCGCCGCCGCCCGCCTCGGGACCAAGGTCATCCTCGTGCAGGACCGCCCCGTCCTCGGCGGCAACGCCTCCAGCGAGATCCGCATGCACGTCGTCGGCGCCACCGGCCTCCACGCCGGCCTGCCGCTCGAACTCGAGCCGCGCGAAGGCGGGCTCATCGAGGAAATCCGCCTCGAGTTCGCCGTGCGCAATCCCCAGCGCTCGCCCGCCGTCGCCGACCTCATCCTTTACGAACTCTGCCGCGCCGAGCCGAATCTCACGCTCCTGCTCAACGCCACCGTCGTGGCCGCGCGCGTCATCGCCGGCTGCATCGTCGACGTCACCGCGGAGCGCCCCTCCACCGAGGATCGTTTCACGATCGCCGCGACGATGTTCGCCGACTGCACCGGCGACGGCCGGCTCGGCGCCGAGGCCGACGCGCCGTGCCTGCGCGGCCGCGAGGGCCGCGACGCCTACGGCGAACCGCTCGCGCCCGCTCAGGGCGACGCCAAGACCCTCGGCTCCACGATTCTCTTCCAGGCGCGCCGCCACGAGCGCCCCATGCCCTTCGTCGCGCCGCCGTGGGTGCGAAAGTTCACCGCGGCCGATTTCAAGCTCCGCCCTTTCGGCAAGAGCGGCTCCGACCTCGGCCTCGAATACGGCTACTGGTGGATCGAGTGGGGCGGCTGCCTCGATTCGATCAAAGACGGCGAGCGCATCCGCGACGAACTGCTCGGCATCACCCTCGGCGTCTGGAACTACATCAAGAACGAGAGCGGCCTCGACGTCGCGCACTGGGCGCTAGACTGGATCGGCTTCGTCCCCGGCAAACGCGAGAGCCGCCGCTTCTTCGGCCAGCATGTGCTCACGGAAAACGATGTCCTCCGTTCGCACCCGTTTCCCGATGCGATCGCCTTCGGCGGCTGGCCCATCGACACCCACCCGCCCGAGGGCGTCGACGCCCCCGCCGAAGCGCCCTGCACGCAGCACCACGTGCCGTGGCTCTACGACCTGCCGCTGCGCAGCTGCGTCGCCGCCACGCTGCGCAACCTCTTCTTCGCCGGCCGCAACATCTCCGCCACGCACCTCGCCTTTGCCTCCACGCGTGTGATGGCGACCTGCGCCGCGATGGGGCAGGGGGTCGGCACCGCTGCCGCGCTTGCCCTGCGTGCCGGCGTCGCGCCCGCCGACATCGCCGCCGACGCCGCGCTCGTCGGCCGCATCCAGCAGCAGCTGCTGCGCGACGACGCGTATCTCGTCGGCGTTACCAACCGCGATCCCGCCGACCTCGCGCTGCGCGCCGCCGTCACCGCGTCCTCCGCCCAGCCCGGCGGCGAGCCCGACCTCGTTCTCAGCGGCCAGACCCGCGCCGTGCACGGCCCCGCCGCCGCCGACCATGCCGCCACCGACGGCCCCGCCAACCATTGGGAAAGCGTGCTCGAGGAACTGGAAACCGGCCGCGCCCGCCCGCACTACACCGTCGCCCCGCCCGGCCGCGCCCAGCCCGGCACGCACCGCTGGATGAGCGATCCCGCCGCCGGCCTGCCGGCCTGGCTCGAGCTGCGCTGGCCCGACCCCGTCGCCCTGCGCGAGGTCGGGCTGATCTTCGACACCGGCCTGCACCGCTTCCTCACCTTGTCGCAAGCCGACGGATACACGCGCCGCATGCACTGGGGCGCTCCGCAGCCCGAGACCGTCAGCGACTACCGCCTTGAGGTCGAAACCGCCGCCGCCCCCGGCGTTTGGCGCGCGGTGCACACGGAACGCGGCAATTACCAGCGCCGTCGCGTCCACCGGCTCGCCGCCCTCGATGCGCCCGCGCTCTCCGGAATCCGCGCCTTGCGCCTCGTTGTCACGGCGACGCACGGCCTCGACCACGCCCGCGTCTGCGAGGTGCGCGTTTACGCCTGAAACCGGCCGGCGCGCCGTTTTCTTTCCCTTCCCATCCCACCGCCGTCGGCGTTGGCGACCGCCGCCCTCGCTCCCGTGGCGTGCCCGGACCCGTCCGCGGCGTTTTTGCGCGCTGCTCGGGGACGTCTGCCTCGGGAAAATGCAGCGGCTGGCCTGGTCCGGCGCGCGCCGCGCCGCCGGTCGAATTCGCCGGCCGGGTTGGTCGCGATTGCCAGCGCCCGGCGAGTGCGGCGCACGCGCGCTGATCGCGTGCGCGAAAGGCGCGGCGCCACCGACCCGGCAACCGGGAGCCGGCGGCGGGCCGGAGCCTTCTTCGGGCGCAGCCGAGGAAAGCCCCGGTCCGCCGCTAGCTCCGTCCGGCCGATGTGGAGAACGTATCGCGCATGCGCGGTCTCGGCGTCACTCGGCGAGATCGGCGTGCGCGGCAGGAGACGGCGTCGCGGCGACTTTGGCCGCGGGCGCGGACGTGGAACCGAGCGCGACGATGACGCCGGCCAGAATGATGGCCGCGACGAATTTGAAGTAGGGATCGTTTTTCATGTGGTGGTGATTGGATTCGAACGGCAAGACGCCCCGCCGCCCCCCGCGGGTTGCGTGGGCGCGCGGAATTTTGCCGGCGAAATTCTCGCCGTCCCTGTAACTGCGCGCGGAATTCCGCGTCGGCGCGGCCCCGCGGCCGGGCCGCTCAGGCCCTCCCGTCGGCGGGTTCCTCGGCGTCGTCGCCGTCGTTCTCGGCGAAGGCTTTTTCCGCCTCGGCCAGCAGCCGCTGCGCGGCCTCCAGCTGGTCGTCGGCCACCTGCACGCGGATCATGCCGCCGAACGCATCGTCCAGCACGAACGCTTCGATCCCATTTTCCACCAGCAACGAGTGGAGCAGTTCCGCCTCGGCAAGATTCGAGCACGTAGTCGCGGTGATCATGGGCGGACTATGCACCCGCGGGCGGCGCGGCGCAACCGCGCGGCTGGCAATTTTCCCGCGCTTTTTGCGGCCCGTCGCGTCCGGTGCGGGATCGGCGCGGGTCTACCGCACCTTCGCGCAGACGACGCAATCGCGCGGCTCGGGGCCGAGCGTCGGGCACACGTGCCAGCGGCGCAGCACGCCTTCGCGCGTCAGGCCGGCTTTCTCCATCACGCGCACCGACGCCGGGTTCGCCGTGTCGCAGAACGCCCAGACGCGGAAGATCCCCGGTTGCGCGAGCGCCCAGTCCACGAGCGGCGCGAGGGCCTCCGCGGCGAAGCCCCGGCCCCACCAGCGTTTCCCCAGCACGTAACCGAACATCGCGCGGCCCTGGCCTTCGAACGTCACGCCCACCGAGCCGATCGGCGTATCCGTGCCTTTGAGACACAGCAGCCACGGGTAGTGGCCGGAGAGCCCGCCCCGCTCCCACTGCGCCGCGCTCTCGCGCAGGAACGCCGCGAGCGGCGCCGTCTGCGTGTAGGCGGGCCAGGCGAGGTAACGCGTCACCTCCGGGTCCGCCGCCCAGCCCGCGAAGACGGCGTCCGCATCCTCGGCCCGCGGCGGGCGGGCGTCGAGCCGCGCCGTCGCGAACCGGGCGGGTGGACGGGGCTTCGCGGCGGCGTTCACTCGTCGGGGGCGACCTTGGCGCGCACGGCGTCGAGCCAGTCGTTGATCTGTTTCACCTGCGCGTCCGTGAAAATCGCGTCGCGGTGCGTGATCGTGTAGGACGGCAGCGGCATCGAGCGGTTCTGTATCACGTCCATGATCCCCTCGAGTTTGCTGCCCTGTTTCTTCGGGCTCAGCTCGCCGAAGCCGGAGAAATTCAGTTCGCGCTTCCCGTCGCGCACGTGCTGCGCGAGCCACCAGCCGAGCGGCTGGATCTCCGCGTAGAACGGGTAGCGCGTGTTGTCGCTGTGGCAGTCGTAGCACCCGACCTCGAGCAGCCGTTTCACCTCCGGCGGCGCCGGGTGCAGCAGCAGGAGGTCGGTCTTGGGCCGGGTGGGGGAGAGGTTCTTTTCGGGGCGGACCAACTGGACGCCGAGGACGACGACGAGCAGGCCGATGAGGATTTTTTTCACCATGGCGGAAACGGGGGAAACGTGTGCGGCCAACGTGGGCGAGGCCCCGCGTGCGGACAAGCCCGGGCCGCGCTGCGCACGAAAGATTTCGCGTCGCGGCGCGCCGCCTCCCGCCCGTCGCGTCCGCCCGGCGGGCGTTCGCGCCGGAAATCGCAAAATTTGCCGCGCGGTTGGCCCCGGGTGTGCGTAGGCTGGCACGATGGACTGGTTGACCGCACTTTTCTCGCACGACTCCGTGGCCCGCACGGTGGTGTTGCTGGGTTTGGCCGGCGCCGCCGGGACCGCCCTGGGCAAGATCCGCGTCGCCGGCGTGAGTCTGGGCGTGGCCGGCGTGCTCTTCGCCGGCCTGGTGCTCGGCCATTTCAAGTTCACCATCGACGGCCACGTGCTCGAATTCGTGCGCGAGTTCGGCCTGATCCTCTTCGTCTACACCCTCGGCCTGCAGATCGGCCCCGGCTTCTTCGGTTCGCTCCGCGCCCGCGGCCTCGTGCTCAACGCCTTCGCGCTGCTCATCGTCGTGCTCGGCGCGGCCGTCGCCGTCGCCTGGATCGTCAGCGGCGCGCTCGCGCTGCCGGCCGGCGTCGGCCTGCTCTCCGGCGCCACCACCAACACCCCGAGCCTCGCCGCCGCCCAGCAGGCGCTCGCGCAGGTCGGCGCGCCGGAAAGCGCCGCCGCCGTGCAGGGACTCGCCTACGCCGTGGCCTACCCCTTC
>JBILLY010000198.1:0-7542 GCA_044375835.1 Opitutaceae bacterium | reverse complement strand
GCACGCACAGCACCCAGCGCGATTTCTGCGTCGAGGCCTTGCTGTAGATCAGGTCGCACACGTCGACGACGTCCGACTCGTTTTCCAGCACCCAGTCGTGGCCGGTCAGGCCGCAGTCGAAAAATCCGTGCTCCACGTAGCGGCTCACCTCCTGCGCGCGGATGAAGCGTCCGTCGAGTTCCCGGTCGTCGATCGACGGCCGGTAGCTGCGTGAGCTGGTCGTGATCTTCCAACCCGCCTTGGCGAACAGGTTCTTGGTGGACTCCTCGAGGCTGCCCTTCGGCAGACCGAGCATCAGCAGTGGTGCGTGGTCAGACACGCGCCCAAAGCACACTCCGCCTCCGGCACCTTCAAGCCAATTCCCGGTCCGCGGCGGTCGTCGCGTCCGCGTGCCGTGCGGCGTTGCCGTCCGGCGCCGGGCGCGGCTGTTGACACTTCCGCCGCCGATTGTAAAAAAGTCCCCACGCCGCCGCCTCATGCCCACCACTCCCCCGCCGCGCACGGAGCCGAAACCCCTGATCGTAATCATCGAGGATGAAGTCGAACTGGCCGCCCTCGTGGCCGGCCACCTCGAGAAGGCCGGCATGCACGTCCAAGTGTGCAACCGCGCCGCCCACGGCCTCAAGTTCCTCAGGAAGAACTTCGCCAACCTGATCCTCCTCGACATCAATCTCCCCGACCAAAGCGGCTTCGCCGTCGCCCAGGAACTGCGCGCCGCCGACATCGCCACGCCGATCATTTTCCTCACCGGCAACATCGAGGAAACCAGCAAGGTCAAGGGCCTCGACCTCGGCGGGGACGACTACGTCACCAAGCCGTTCAGCTACGCCGAACTCACCGCGCGCATCCGCGCCGTGCTGCGCCGCACCGAGGTCGGCACCGACCAGAACGTCACCAAAAATGTCCGCGTCAGCGACGAGCCCTTCGAGTTCTGCGGCGCCCGCATCGTGCCCGAGCGGCTCGAGATCACCTTCCCCGGCAAGTCGCCGCTCCCGCTCGGCCGCAAGGAACTCGGCATCCTCTCCTACCTCAACGCCCACCGCGGCCAGGTCATCACGCGCAAGGCGCTCATCCATTCCGTCTGGGGCGTGCATGCCGACGTGAAGAGCCGCTCGCTCGACCAATACATCGTCAAGGTCCGCGACCTCTTCACCTCCCACGGTCTCGACCTCGCCGCCTTCCGCACCGTCCACGGCATCGGCTACATCTTCGATCCCAAGGGCGAGTCCGACGCCGGCCGCGACTGAGCCACCCGGCGGCAGCCGCGACCCGCGGTCCCGTCGCGCCTCACTTCCCTCTCTGCCGCGCCATCCGCGGCGTCAGAACAACTCGCCCTGCGTCGCCACACTCGGCTTCGGCGCCGTCGCATCCGCGCTCGCCGCCGGCGCCGCCGCCGCGACGCCGTAGCGCTTCCGCGCTTCGACCGCGGTCGACCGCATCTCGTAGCCGTCGAGCAGCCGGACCAGTTCCTCCGGCTGCGGCGTGCGCCACTCCGGTTTCACCCGGGGCAACGCGAGGTTCAGCGTGGTGAGTTTCAGGTTCACGCGCATGCGCTCCGTGCTTTCCGCCACCTGCGGCCGGAAGCGCTCGGGCTTCAGGTCGCCCGCGCGCGCGAGCACGCCTTCGAGGCTGCCGTGTTCGGCCAACCACTTCGCCGCCGTCTTCGGCCCCACCCCGTCGAGGCCCGGGATGTTGTCCGAGGTGTCGCCCACCAGCGCGAGGTAGTCCGCGATCTGGTGCGGCGGGACGCCGAACTTCTCCTGCACGCCGGCCGCATCCATCAGCCGCCAGCCGAGCTTCGGATTCGCCGAGGGCGGCGGCAGCATGATCTTGATGCGGTCGTTCACAATCTGCGCGAAATCCTTGTCGCTGCTCAGAATCACCACGTCGTGCCCTTCGCCCGCCAGCCGCACCGCCTCCGCCGCGAGCAGATCGTCGCTCTCCACTCCGTGCTCTTCGATGCCGGCCAGGCCCATCACGCGCGTGAGTTCCTTGATCGGATCGATCTGCGCCCGCAACGCATCGGGCATCGGTTTGCGCTGCGCCTTGTAGGCCGCGTGCAGCGCCACGCGGTCGGCCGATTCCCCGAGGTCGAAAAACACGAGCGTCGCCGCGGGCTGCTCCAGGTCCATGAGCTTCCAGAGCGACTTCACCCAGCCGTGGAGCGCCCCGGTCGGAAACCCGTCCGCCCGCGTCAGCTCGGGCAGCGCATGGAAGCAGCGGTAGGCGAGATTGAAGCCGTCAACGAGGAGCCATTTCGACATCCCGCGACGTGAGCCGCGAAGCCCGCCGCGGTCAACCCGCCGCCGTGGCCGGCCGCGACAGCACCGCCGCGAGCGCCGCATCGATCGTCGGTTGCCGGAATCGGTAGCCGAGCCGCTCCAGTTGCCGCGGCGCCACCCGCGTGCTCGCCAGCAGTATCTCGTCCGCCATCGCGCCGAACACCGCCCGCAGCGCCCACGCCGGCGCCGGCAACACCGCCGGCCGTCGCACCGCCCGGCCGAGCGCGGCCGTAAACTCGGCGTTCGTCACCGGTGTCGGCGCCACCACGTTCATCGCCCCCGTCGCCCGCTCGTCGCGCAACGCGTGCAGCATCGCGCCCACCGCATCGTCGATGCCCACCCAGCTCATCCACTGCGTGCCGCGGCCCAGCGGGCCGCCGAGCCCGAGCCGGAAGAGCGGCAGCATCTTGCCCAGCGCGCCGCCGTCGGCCGCCAGCACCATGCCGAAGCGCAACAACACCGTCCGCACGCCGGCGCGCGCCGCGCCTTCCGCATGCGTCTCCCACGCGAGCGTCACTTCCGTGAGAAAACCGACGCCCATCCCGCTGCTCTCCGTCAACACTTCGTCCCCGCGGTCGCCGTAGATGCCGACGGCCGACGCGTTGAGCAGCACCGCCGGTTTCCCGGCCATCCGTTGCATCGCTACCACCAGCGTGCGCGTCGCCTCCACGCGGCTGCGCAGAATCCGCTCCCGCCGTGCCGCCGTCCAACGCCCCGCCGCGATGTTTTCCCCGGCGAGGTTGATCACGGCGTGCGCCCCGGCGAATGCCGCGGCATCGACCGTGCCCGCCGCCGGGTCCCACGCGAATTCCCCCGGCGCCCCGGGCGTCCGGCGCACGAGCCGCCGCACCGTCCAGCCCTCGCGGACCAGCGCCGAGCCGAGCGCCCGGCCGACGAGCCCCGAGGCTCCCGCCACCACCGCGATTTTTCCGGTTTCGTTCATTTGATTCGTTCGGCGCGCCGCAGCCGGCACGCATCGGAGCAATAGCGCACCTCGTCCCAGCAGCGGGCCCATTTCTTCCGCCACGCAAACGGCCGCGCGCACACCGCGCACGGTTTCGTCGGCAGATCGGCTTTGCGGCGCATCTTCATCGCGGGTTCACAACGCCAACTCTCCCGCCGGCACCGGCGGTTGTCCACCCGCCGCACGGATTTCCGCCGCCCGCGCGCGGATCGCCGTCCGCTCCGCCGGTGCGAGCCGTGCGAGATTTTTCACCTGCAGCGCCATGCGCTGGTTGGCCGCCAGCCGCGCCTCGTGCCGCAGCAGGAAGTCCCAATACAGCGTCGTAAACGGACACGCCTGCTCGCCCGTCGCCCGTGCCGGATCGAACCGGCAACCCGCGCACGCGTTGCTCATCCGCTGGATGTATTTGCCCGTCGCCACGTAGGGCTTCGAGGCCATCACGCCGCCGTCGGCGTATTGCGACATGCCAAGCGTGTTCGGCAGCTCGACCCACTCGACCGCGTCGACGTAGACCGCGAGATACCACTCGTGCACGCGGCGCGGATCGACGCCGAGCAGCAGCGTGTAGAGCCCCGTGACCATGAGGCGCTGGATATGGTGCGCGTAGCCGAGCCGCAGCGTCTGCCCGAGCGCATCGCGCAGGCACGCCATCGCCGTGTAGCCCGTCCAGTAAAACGCCGGCAACGCCTCGCGCGCCCCGAGCGCGTTGCGCTCGAGGTAGCCGGGCATGCCCAGCCAATACACGCCGCGCACGTATTCGCGCCACCCGAGAATCTGCCGGATAAACCCCTCCGCGCTCGCCAGCGCCACGCGCCCCTCGCGCCACGCCCGCTCCGCCGCCGCGATCACGGCGCGCGGATCGAGGAGCTTGAGGTTCATCGCCGCCGACAACCGCGAATGATAGAGCCAGGGTTCGCCCGTCCACATCGCGTCCTGATACTCGCCGAACTGCGGCAGCCGGTGCGCCACGAAATCTTCCAGCGCCGCCTTCGCCTCCGCCGGCGTCACCGGCCAGTCGAAAGCCGCGAGATCGCCCGGATGCGACGCAAACCGCCGCGCCACCAGCGCCAGCACTTCCCGCGTCACCGCATCCGGCGGAAACGCCCGCGGCGCCGGCACCCGCCCCGGCCCGCCCTTGCCGAAGCTGCCGCGGTTGTCGTGGTCGAAATTCCACTGCCCGCCCTCCGGTTCGCCCGCGGCGTCGAGCAACACGCGGTGCTTCCGCCGCATTTCGCGGTAGAAAAACTCCATCCGCAGCTGCTTCCGCCCCAGCGCATGGTCGCGGAACTCCGCGCGCGTGCAGAGGAAATGCCGGTCCGTGCGCACCTCGCAGGGCACGCCCGCGGCCTCCGTCGCCGCCTCGATCGCCCGCCCCACGCGCCAGTCGCCCGGCTCGGTCATCACCACGCGTTCGGGGCGCAGCGTCGCCAGCGCACGGCCCAGTTCGCCCGCGAGCGTCTGCGTGTTCGCCGCGTCCTCGAGTTCCGAATACACCACGCGCCGCCCCATCGCCCGCAGCGCGTCGCGGCAATGCCGCATCGCCGCGAGGAAAACCGCGATCCGCGGCTGCGACGACCACACGTGCGTCGACTCCTCCGCCACCTCCGCCATCCACACCGCGTCGCGCGCTGCGTCGAAACCGTCGAACGCCGCCGCCTCCGCGTCGCATTGGTCGCCGAGCACGACGACGAGCGTCCGCACCGGCCCGATCGCGCTGCTCACGCCGGTCGCCCCCGTCTCCGTGGACGCCGTCGCCGCGCGCGCGCCGCTCCCGGCTGGCCGCGCGCTCCCGCTGCGTGCAGGTGCCTTACTCACGTTCGACGACGTCGCCGCCCCGCAATTCCTTGAAGGCCGCCAGCGCCGCCGCCCGCGCCTTCGCATGATCGACGATCGGGTGCGGATAGTTGCCGCCGAGCACCAGCCCCGCCTCGGCGCGCACATGCAGCGGCGCCTCCCACGGCGCGTGGATATGCTCCGCCGGCAGCTGCGCCAGTTCCGGCACCCAACGTCGCACGTAGTCGCCGTCTGGATCGAATTTCACGCCCTGCAGCACCGGTGCAAAGACCCGGAAATACGGCGCCGCGTCCGCGCCGCATCCCGCGCTCCATTGCCAGCCGAGCGTGTTGCTCGCCAGGTCCGCGTCGACGAGCGTGTCCCAGAACCACGCCGCACCGTGCTGCCAGGGCAAGCGGAGGTGTTTCACGAGAAACGACGCCACGATCATGCGCACGCGGTTGTGCATCCAGCCCGTCGCCCACAGCTGGCGCATGCCCGCATCGACGATCGGGTAACCGGTCCGCCCGCGCTGCCACGCGCGCAGTTTCTTCCCGTCCTTGTCCTCCGCCCACGGGAAGCGCTCGAAGTCCTCGCGCAACGGTTTCTCGGGCGTGTGCGGGAAATGAAACAGCAGGTGATAGCCGAACTCGCGCCAACCCACCTCGCTCAGGAACACGCCCGCCCCCTTGCTCGGCGGAAACACCCCGCTGCCTTTCGCCGCCGCGCGCACCGCCGCCCAGATCTGCCGCGGGCTCAGCTCCCCGAAGTGCAGAAACGGCGACAGCATCGAGGTGCCGTCGCGGCCCGGGGTGTTGCGCTGGTCCGCGTAGTCGTCCATCGCCCGCGCCACAAACTGCCCGAGCCGGGCCTTTGCCCCTACTTCGCCGGGCGTCCATGTCGAGTAGAACTCCGCATCCCACGGAATCGTCGGCCGCAGCGCCAGCGCATCGAGGGCGAGTCCCGCCGGCCACTTCGCCGGCGCCGGCAACGGCCCATCCGCCAGCTTCAGCGGCTCAGCCACCGGCAGCGTCAGGCAATGGCGCCAATACGGCGTGAACACCTGGAACGGCCGCCCGGATTTGTTCGCGATCGTGTGCGGCTCGTTGAGCAGCGAGCCGTTGAAACTTTTCACTTCGAGCCCGAACGCCCCGAGGTCCACCTTGATTGCCGCATCGCGCGCGATCACCGCCGGCTCGTAGCGCCGGTTCCAATAAACCGATCCCGCGCCCGTCGTCCGCGCCAACTCCGCCAGCACGCGGCCCGACTCGCCGCGGGCCAGCACCAGCCGCGAACCCCGCGCCCGCAGCGCCGCGTCCAGCGCTTCCAGCGTCCGGTGCAACCACCACCGCGTCGCCCCGCCGGCCGGCCACCGCCCCTCGCCGGTGTCGTCGAGGATGTAGACCGGCACGAGGGGCCCGCCGCGCGCGAGCGCCGCGTGCAACGCGGGATTGTCCTGCAGGCGCAGGTCTTGGCGAAACCAGAGGAGCGTGGGTGTCATTCGGCACAGCGGACGCGAAGCGCCCGCCGCCATGCTACGCGCCAATCGCCGCAGCGGACGCGCCGCTCGCTGCGCCGCCGACTACAGCGCTTCCTGGTAGAGTCGCTCGTAGCCGCGCGCCGCGACTTTCCAGGTGAAATCCCGCGCCATTCCGCGCCGCTGCACAGCCGCATAGCGCGGAGCGTCGGCAAACAGCGCCCGCGAGCGGACCAGCGCCTCGGCCAGGCTCTCGGCGTTGGGCTCGCACATGAGCCCGGTGCCGTTCGCCGGGTCGGCATCCGCGTCGATCACCGTGTCGGCAAGACCGCCCACCCGGCTCACGATCGGCACCGTCCCGTAGACCTGCGAATACATCTGGTTGAGCCCGCACGGCTCAAAGGCCGACGGCATCACGAAAAAGTCCGATCCAGCCTCGATGAGGTGACTCATCGCCTCGTCCAATTTCGCGGAGAGAGAGACATTGGCCGGCGCCCGCGCCGCAAGTTCGCGCAGTTCCTCTTCCATCCGACGGTCGCCCGCGCCGAGCACCACGAGGCGCACACCCTCCGCGAGGAAGAAGTCGCGGTTCGCCAGCACGAAATCGATGCCCTTTTGCTTCGTCAGGCGCGCCACGATGCCGTAGATCGGCCCCTTGGAATTGGCGGCAAACCCGCACCGCTTGAGCAGCTCCGCCCGGCAGGTCTTCTTCCCCGCCAGATCTCCGGCCGAGTAACGCGCCGGCAACAGCGGATCGGTGCCGGGATTCCAGATCGCCGTGTCGACCCCGTTCAGCAACCCGATCAGGTCTTCCGCGCGCGTCTGCGCCACGCCGTCCAATCCGCACCCGAATTCCGGCGTCTGGATCTCCTTCGCGTAGCGCGGGCTGACCGTCGTCACCCGGTCGGAGAAGAGGATGCCGCCCTTCAGCAGATTGATCTGCGAATAGTATTCCAGTCCGTCGATCGCGTAGAGTTCGTCCGGCAGGTTCGTCCGCGGAAACGTCTTCGCCGGGAACACCCCCTGGAACGCGATGTTGTGGATCG
>JBILLY010000197.1:0-7587 GCA_044375835.1 Opitutaceae bacterium | reverse complement strand
GCGGCGAGTTCAACGGCCTGAAGCAGGCGATGAACGCCAACCTCCGGCTCGTCACCCGTCCCGGCGACGTCGACTCCCGTCACCACTTGGAGGGCGTGGAGGCACGGCAGAAGCAGCGGCTCGACGACCTCGGCGCGCAGATTGCGCAGGCCGAGCGGGAACTCGCCCCGTTGGTTGCCGCGACCGGCCGGACCTTGGTCCCCGTCGATGCCGCGGCAACGGACGTGCGGCCGGAAATGAAGAAACAATGAGCGCGGGCAGGGGAGTCGCGCCGCGGTTTGTCCGCTAGCGTGGCCGCCGAGGCTCGGCGGTCCTCGCGGAGGCGCCGAGCGTGGGTTGCTGGTCACAGCGGGGTGTCGGACGCGTGACGTTCTCGCCGGTTCAGCGGCTCGACTCGGCGCGGAATTGACGGTGCGCTGCGCGTGCGGCGTAGCAGGAGCGAGTCGCCGCACCCCATGAACTCTCCGGATTCCCTCACCTCTGCCGTTTTGTTGGAGCGTCGCGCGTGGTTGAAATGGGTGGCGGTCGCCGGGGCCGCCGCGGCCTGCCGCGGATCCGCCGTCGCAGCCGCGCCGGCAGCGGCCGCGCGCGTGATCGTCGACTATCTCGCGACGCTCGCCCGCGCCGACGGCGGCTACGCGTGGGGCGACCAGGAGATCTCCCATCTCACGCCGACCTTCGGCGCGATCAGTTGCTTCAAGCTGCTCGGCCTCGAACCGCCGCGGCGCGACGCGCTGGTGGCCTTCGTGCGCACGCACCATCCGCGCGAGCTGAAAAAGCTGGAGCAGGAACGGCGCATCTTCGAGTTCCAGCAGGTGCAGGCGCTGGCGTGGCTCGGCGCGGACACGGCGGAATTCAAGTCCCGCATCGCGGCTTTCACGCAGCCGCTCGGCTACCTGAAGCAATACGAGCGCAACGGGTATCCGATTTTCCAATCCGAGCTCGGCGTGGTGCTCTCGCACGTCCTGCTCGGGCTGCCGACCGCCGGCATCGCCGGCGCCTTCGGCCGCTACATCGACGAACGGCGGCGGCCGAACGGCAGCTACAACAACACGCCCGCGGCCGACGGCGGCGACGGCCACGTGATGAACACGCTCTGGGCGTTGCAGGCGCTGCGCGCGCTGGGCCGCGACCTGCGCGCGCTGCCGGAACGCGCGGCGTTGGTCACGTGGCTGCGCGCCTGCCAGCGGCCCGGCGGCGGGTTCACGTTCCAACCGGAGCCGATGTTCGGCGGCGTCGACGACGTCGCCTACACGCGGGCGGCGGTGCGTGCCTTGCGCTTGCTTGACGCCGAGCCGGCCGATCGCGCGGCGTGCGTGGCGCAGCTCCACACGCTGTGGCAGCGCGACGGCGGTTTCGCAGACCGGGTCGGCTGGCTCAGCAACGCCAACGCCACCCATTGCGCGCTCGATGCGCTCGATGCCCTCGGCGCGCTGGACACGCTGGAGCGCGTGCCGGCGTCGGCCCGCCGGGCGCCGCGGCCGGAGTCGGTGCTGCCCGCGGGATTGAAGGTCTTCTCGTTGCAGATCGAGGCGCACGGGCAGGGCAGTCCGGCCGAAGCGGTCGACTTGGCGCAGGCGTTGAGAATCGACCTGTGGGGCGCAAAGAACGCGAAACCCGAGTGGCTCGCGCGCGTGCGGGCGCTCGCGGCCGAGCGCCGTGTGCCGGTGACGTTTTTCACCGGCGACGAAGAATACGGCACGTGGGTCCACATCCCCGGGCTCGGCACCTACAGCCACACCGCGGACCTGATGGCGCCGGGCGACACCGACATCGGCCCGCCGCTCGGCCGGCGCGGCGAAAATTCGCGTGCCGTCACCTGGCCCGAGTTCCGCGAGAAACGCCTCGTGCCGCTCGAACGAGGCCGCGGCCGCCTCTTCTGGCAGTTCGGCGAGAACGAGGAACTCGTGCGCATGTTTCTCGACGATTCCGTCGAGCGCGGCGGCTACGCCGCGATCAGCACCTACCACTTCGGCAACCCCGACTTCATGAACTCGGAGCCCTTTCTCAACCGCTGGCGCGGCCGGATTCCGTTCGTCGGATTGCAGGACTCGCACGGCCCGGAGCCGTGGTGGTTCGCGGACCAGACGACGGGTTTCCGCACGCTATTTCTCGGCACGGAGCCGACGTGGGACGCTTGGCTGCACGCGTTGAAACAGAATTGGGTCGTCGCGGTGCGGCGCGATGTCTGGACGCGCGGGCGCACGTGGATGCACAGCGGTTCGGATGCGGTGCGCGACTACGTCCGCGCACACGAGGCGGACTGGCGCTGGTGGGACAATCCCGCGATCGCGCGGCCGATGGTGTCGCTCGTCGCCGTGCGCGCGGACGATCCGCTCGAGCCGGCGCGGCCGGAGCGCGGGGCGTTTCTGCGCGTGCGCTGCGCCTGGGAAAACACCCCGCAGGGCCTGCTCAAAGCGCCGCTCGCGGAACTGGTCCGGCTTTCCGTCGACGGCCGGTCCGTCGCCCCCGCGATCCATGCGCCGGCGCCGCGGCCCAACGGCCTGCGCACCGATCACTACCACTTCCTGCCGCTCGAGGGTTTTTCCGCCGGACGCCACACGGCGACCGCGGTGGTGCGGGTGCTTGCGACGGGCGCGGAGGTCGCGCGCACCGTCGATTTCACCGTCTGAAGCGCGTTCGCGTTTTCGGGTGGATCTGAAGATTCGAAGGCCGCCGGTGTCGCAGCTGGCCTCGCCCGTGCGCCCCTTCCGGGCGACGGCCCGCCGCGGTCCCGCGTTTCGTTGCCCACGCGGACGGGATTTCGCTCGGTGCTGCGTCCGCCGGGACCTTGGGCGGCCGAACGCCGGTGATCGGGCCGACCCCACTGCACCCGCGTCGCAACTCCACGGTTGAAAAACGGCCGTAGGCGGCTCGCATGGTCGGCGATGTCTCACCCCGCCCCGATCCCCGCCTCACCGTCCGCGGTCCCGCGCCGCACGTTTCTCAAAACCACCGCCGCCGCCGCGACCGCCTTTGCCTTGCCGCGGTTCGGCATCGCCCAGTCCGGCGGTTCCGCCAACGGCAAGATCAACGTCGCGTGCATCGGCATCGGCAACCGCGGCTTCTACGCGGTGTCGGAGCTGATGAAGGATCCGCGCGTGAACCTCGTGGCCTTCTGCGACGTGGACCGCACGCTCGTCGAGACGACCTACAAGCGCGGCGCCGAACTGAAGAAAGGCTCGCAGCTCACCTGCGCCGACCTGCCGACCGTGCGGCTCTTCCGCGATTACCGGGAGATGTTCGCGACGATGGCGGACAAGATCGACGCGGTCACGGTGTCGACGCCCGACCACCACCACTATCCGGCCGCCGCGCTCGCCATCAAACACGGCAAGCACGTCTACGTGGAAAAACCGCTCACCCACACGGTCGGCGAAGCGCGCGCGTTGCGCGACGCCGCCAAGCGCAAGGGCGTGATCACGCAGATGGGCAATCAAGGCCGCGCCACCGAAGGCATCCGGCTCATGAAGGAATGGGTCGGCGCCGGCGTGATCGGCGAGGTGCGCGAAGTGCACGGTTGGTCGCCGGAGTTCAACGACCGCTATTTCCTGCGGCCCGCGGCTCTGCCGCTCGCGGCGCAGACGCCGCCCGCCACGCTCGACTGGGACCTGTGGTGCGGCCCGGCCGAGAAGCGCGCTTATCACGAGACGATCGCACCGGTGCGTTGGCGCGGCTGGTGGGATTTCGGCAACGGCATGCTCGGCGACTGGGCCTGCCACACGCTCGACGCGCCGTTTTGGGCGCTCGAGCTCGGCGCGCCGTCTTCGGTCGAGGCCAAGGTGAGCGAGGTCAGCGACGTCGTCGCGCCGCGCAGCGCGACGGTGACGTATCAGTTTCCCGCGCGCGGCCAACGGCCGCCGGTGAAACTCGTGTGGCACGAGGGGCCGGGCATGAAACCGCCCGCGCCGCGCGACTGGGAAGACGACGCGAAGAAGCCCGGCGTGCCCGAGCGCGGCATGTTTATGGTCGGGTCGAAGCACACGCTCTATGCACCCGGCGGCCGGCCCGACAGCCCGCGCCTGCTCGGCGCCGCGGTGATGGAGGAGTTCAAAAAGAACCGGCCCGCGCCGACGCTGCCGCGCGTGGCCGGCGGACCGATGAAGGAGTGGCTCGACGCGATCGCGAAACAGGGGCCGACGCCCGGTTCCAATTTCGAATACTCCGTGCCGCTGTCCGAGATGGTTCTGCTCGGCGTGCTGGCGATGCGCACGGGGAAGAAGCTCGAGTGGGACGCGAAGTCGGGTCGCGTCACGAATCTTCCGGCGCTCAACCGCTACATCGAGATCTCGGCGCGCGACGGCTGGAAAGTCTGAACGCATCGCTGGTTCGCACCGGCGCGCGGGACGGCCGGGCCTACGGTGTGCGCGCGGGCGGGCCACCGCGCGGGGCGGCGAGTTTTTCGCGCGCCTCGGGCGGCAAATCTAGTTTCGAGATCGGCAGGTATTTCAATACGACGATGCGCTGTTCGCTGACCGGGACCTGGATGCGGGAGCGCTGCACGCGGCGCACGCCCTCGAGCTTGAGTTCGTAGTCGCGGATGGAGCCGCCGCGGAGGTTGAGCGTGATCTCGACCGTCGTGGCGGGTTCCCCGTCGTCGGGGTCTTCGGTGAGTGTGTCGCCGGCGCGGCTGCGGAAGGCGACGCGGTAGCCGTTGCCGGTGGCGGTGAAGGGCGCGGTGAACTTGAGCAACGGCGCCAGTTCCTGGTCGGGCCGCAGCACGTCGGGCCGATCCGCGCGGCGGAGCCAGACGGCGCGCGGCGTGGCGGTGCGGTTGCGCAGGCGTTCCTCGGATTGCGCGGTGAGGATCTCGCGGTCGGACATCCAGCCCTCGGGGGTCTTGGTGGCCGAGGCGCCGGCGGCGGTGATGACCGTTTCGAGCACGAGGCCGTCGGCCCACTCGCGGCGGATGAGCATGTCGCCCTGCCGGTCGATCCGGCCCTGCACGTTGGGCGCGAGGTTCTGCTGGACCGTCGTCACCGTGCCCCGGCGGGTCTCGATCCGTTGGGCGACGGGGCCGGGGTCGCTGTTGATGGTTTCCCAGGAGTAGGATTTCTGGTCGCGCAACTGCTGGAGGGCGGCGGCGAGGGGCGCCGGCGGGGCCGCGCGGAGGAGGAGCGGGACGAACAACAGGACGACGAGGCGCAGGAAGGCGACCATGGCGGGCGGCATCGGCGCCATCGTCGCGGGCGCCGCCGCGGGGTCAATGCCCGCGGCGCGGGGGCCGAGGCGTGGAGCACATGCCGCTTGTTTTCGGAATTCGATTCCGCAAGCTGCCGCGCCATGTGGAAAACCCTGATCGCCTGCGGCGCGCTCGCCGTGACGGGCTGGGCGCAGACCCAGCCGCAAGTCGAACTCGCCAACCTGCGGGAAGACGTGCGCGGTCTATCCCAGCGCGTCGCCGAGCTGACGCTGCGGCTCGAGCAGGTGGAGCGGGAAAACGCGGAATTGCGGCGGCGGGCCGCCGCGGACGCCGGGGCCCGCGTCTCGCCCGCGCAGCTCCAGGCCGCCGTCGCCGAGGCGGAGAAATCCGCGCGGGAGGCCGTCGCGACGTCCAAAACCGAGACGCTCCAGCATGTCGCGGCGCAGATCGAGAAACTCGCGAAACAGACCAACGCCGCGATCGACTCGCTGGCCAAGGCCCAGGCGCCGCGGCCGGCGCCGACGATCAAGTTTGCGGAGGACTTTCCGAAGGACGGCGTGAGCTACACGGTGCAGAAAGGCGATACGCTCGCGGTTATTGCCAAGAAAACCGGGGCCAAGCAGCAGGACATCATCAACGCGAACAAGCTCGCCGATCCTTCTCGCATTGTCGTCGGGCAGACTCTCTTCATCCCCGGAGGCAAATAATTTTTCCATGTCGGCAGCACCCAAATCCCGTCTCGGTCGCGGTCTCGGCGGCCTGATCGCCGCGGCCAAACCCGCCGCTTCTCCTTCCGCCGCTCCCAGCGCGGCGCCCGTCGCGCCCGCGGCGTCGCCCGCGGACGCGGGCAAGCCCGGCGCCCCCGGCTACCTGGAGGTCGCGGTCCACACGATCGAGCCGAGCCCGTATCAGGCCCGCCGTGAGATCACCCCCGACCAGCTGAACGAGTTGGCCGAGAGCATCCGTTCGGAAGGCCTGCTGCAGCCGATCGTGGTCCGCAAGGCCGGCGACAAATACCAACTCATCGCCGGCGAGCGCCGGTGGCGCGCGTTCCAACTGCTCAAGATCAAGACGATCCCGGCGCGCATCGTGGAGGCGAGCAACGCGTCCTCCGCCGCCCTCGGCCTGATCGAGAACCTTCAGCGCGAAGGGCTCAACCCCATCGAAGAGGCCCACGGCTACGCCAGCCTCATCCGCGATTTCGACCTCACGCAGGAGAGCGCCGGCGAGCGGGTGGGGAAGGGGCGCGCCACCGTCGCCAATTCCCTGCGCCTCCTGGCGCTCGACGCCGATCTCCAGGGCTACGTCGCGAAAAACCTGCTCAGCGTGGGTCACGCCAAGGTGCTGCTCGGCATCGAGGATGCCGCGCAGCGGACTTTGCTCGCGCGCCGCGTGATCGAGGAAGGCCTGAGCGTCCGTGCGACCGAGAAACTCACCGGCGCCGCCAAGGCATCCCCGAGCGCCTCGCCGGCGACGCGGGCCGCCAAGCCCGGGTTGTCCGCCAAGGACGCGACCACCGTGGCCGGCATCGAACGCAAACTGACTTCGCACCTCGGCGCGCGCGTGGCCGTGCTGCATTCCCCCAAGAAAGGCCGCATCGTGATCGAGTATCGCGGCAACGACGACCTGCAGCGCGTGCTCGAGAAGCTCGGTATCGAGGCCTGAGGCGGGGCCGCGTCGCGCGGTGCGGTCGGGCCCGTGCGGGCCGCGGCCAGAGCCGGGTTGACAAACGAATTCCCGCCCTGCACTTCTGACCGCTTTCCATGAGCATCGTCCTCGGTCTCCTCACCTTTGTCCTCATCCTTGTATCGCTGTTTCTCGTTCTCATCGTGCTGATGCAGAAGTCGAAGGACGGCGGCATGGGAGCCGCCTTGGGCGGCGGCGCGGCGGAAGCCGCCTTCGGCGCCGACACCACCAACGTGCTGAGCAAGTCGACGATCTACGCTTCGGTTCTCTTCTTCGTCTTGGCCTTCGTCCTTTACCTGGGCCGCATTTACGAGCGCTCCCATGCCAACGCCGTCGCCGGCAACGCGTTGCCCACGATCGCCGCCCCGGCGACTCCGGCGCCCGCGCCCGCCGCCGCGGCTCCGGCCGCCGCAACTGCCGCCACGACGGCGCCCGCCGCAGCCGCTCCCGCGACGCCTGCTCCGGAAACACCCAAGAAGTAACCGCGGCTCGGCCCCATGCGGATTGCCGGGAAATCAGCGCCCGCCACGATGTGGCGGGCGTTTTTTATGGCGGCTTGTCTGCCGGCCGGCCTGCACGCCGGAGCCGCGCCCGCGAGTCCGCCCGACCTCGCGCAGATCGGCCGGCTCGATGCCGCGGAGACGGCCGCCCTCGTGCAGCAGTTCCGCCGGGCAGGCATTGCCGGCGAGTTTTTCCTGCGCCTGCAGCTGATCGCCATGCCGCGCAAAAGCGCCGAGCGGACCTACGACGGGCGCCTC
>JBILLY010000196.1:0-7596 GCA_044375835.1 Opitutaceae bacterium | reverse complement strand
GCGCCCGCAACGTTATTCCCCACGCCCTTCCCGAACTCCGAATCACGCGTCACGGATCATCCGGCTCGAATCACGAACCACATCCGAACCCGCGCCACGAAGATCGCCGCTCCACACCTTCCCACCTCCGCAGCCTCCCGCGTTCACACTCTCCCTCCTTCCCCACCCTCCCCCTCAATCCATGAACGGCGTATACTCCGGCACGAAGCGCTTCAACTCCTGCTTCAGCTGATTCGAATCCATCGCATGCAACCGCGGCTCCAGCAGCTCGACGTCCGCCGGATCGACCTTGGCCTGACTCCGGAAGCGCATGATGCGCGGGTGAGCCGTGGGCGCATACTCCTCGGTGTGATGCTGGAGTTCCTCGAAGAGCTTCTCCCCCGGCTTCAGCCCCGAGAAGATGATCTCGATATCCTCGCCCACCCGGAAGCCGCTGAGCTCGATCATTTGCTTCGCCAAATCGACGATCTTCACGGGCTGACCCATATCCAGGACAAAGATCTCCCCGCCCTGCCCGAGGACGTAGGTCTGGAGCACCAGTCCGACCGCTTCGGGAATGGTCATGAAGTAGCGGGTCACGTCGGGATGGGTGACCGTCACCGGCCCGCCGTTGGCGATCTGCCGCTTGAAAATCGGAATCACGCTGCCCGACGATCCCAGCACGTTGCCGAAGCGCACCGCCAAAAATTTCGTCGGTCCCGCCGTTCCTGCAAATGGCGACGCACTCGCCGTTTCCGGCCCTTTGGCAGCTGCGCCCGGTCCCACCTGTCCACCGTCACGCGGTTCGACGCTCTCGCCATCCCGCTTTTCCACCGTCGAGATTTTCCCCGTTTCATCTTTTCCCTTCCCCGCCGCCAACGCCATCAACTGCAGCTCGGCCAAGCGCTTCGTCGCACCCATCACGTTGGTCGGATTGATCGCCTTGTCCGTCGAAATCAGCACGAACGCGGCCGCGCCGTGGTCGGCCGCCATCGCCGCCAGCCGCGCCGTGCCGATCGTGTTGTTGCGAATCGCGACCGCCGGCTGCCGTTCCATCATGAACACGTGCTTGTGCGCCGCCGCATGGAAGATCACCTCCGGCCGGTAGCGCCCAAAAATATACTCCATCCGCGCCCGATCCAAAATATCCGCCACCAGCGGCACGATCACGCCGCTGAATCCGAGTTCGTTCAGTTCCTGCTCGATCAGAAACAGCGCGCCTTCGCTCTGCTCCACCATCAGCAGGCGCCGCGGGTTGAGCGCCGCGATCTGGCGGCACAGTTCGCTGCCGATGCTGCCGCCCGCGCCGGTCACCAGCACCGTGTGGCGTTCGATGGCGTGCCGGATCCCGGCCGAGTCGAGATTGACCATTTCCCGCCCGAGCAGGTCCTGCACCTCCACCGGCCGCACCCGGCTCGCCCGCACGCGCCCCGACGCGAGCTCCTCGATCGACGGCAAGGTTTCCACCTTGAGGCCTTCCGCGGAACACAACGCCACCAATTCCTTCACCCGCTTCGCCGGCGCCGACGGCATCGCGATGATCACCTTGGCCAAATTCGCGTCTTCTTTCAGTCGCGGCAAAACCTCCGGCCGACCCGTCACCGGGACACCGTGCACGAGCTTGCCGTGCTTGCCGGTGTCGTCGTCGAAAAACATCACCGGCCGAAATCCCCGCGACGGCGCATTGATGAACTCCTTGGCGAGCGAGGCGCCGGCGTCCCCCGCGCCGATGATCGCGATGCGCTGCAACTGCTGCTGCGGACCGCTGCCCGCCCGCTTCGCCCAGGCCAGCCGCTCCCGATAGACGCGCGTGAGCAGGCGTCCGCCGCACAGTCCGCCCAGGCAGAGCAGAAAATCCGCAAGCAAGACCCCGCGGGGCGCCGCAAAATCGGCCCAGCCGATCAGGCGCGGGATCACGAGCACCAGACTCGCCGCCGCCATCGCCCAGAACAACCGGATCAGATCCGGAATGCTGAAATACGTCATCAGGCTCCCCAACTGGCGCGCCGCCACCAGCGCCGAGAGCTTCAGGCACACGGCCAACCCGAGGATCCGGAGTCGTTCCCGCTGGTGCTGTTCCGGCACCAGAAAATCGAATCGCAGCTCGTAGGCCATGTAGAAGCTGATGGCGATCACCCCCGCGTAGAGGATCCCCAAGATGGCCGTGCGACGATTTTGCCCCAGATCGGTTAGCGGATTACGCATGAAAGGGACGGTATGGGAGAAAACCCGTGCCGGGAGAAGCCGCGAGTGATCGACGGTCCCGCCCCTGTGACCAACTCGTCGGCGCCCCGCGCCGCGATTCACCTGCTTCGTCGGTCGGTTCCTCCTCCCCGGGGCATTCGCACCCGGCCGCGGCCCGCTGCTCCGGCCGCGCCGTCCGGCTCGGAACCGCCCGGCCCGCACTCATCCTGCCGCCTGCCGACGCCGGAAGGTCGCTTCGCACCATCCGAAAAAGCCGCCCCACGCCGCCATGGTCAGGACCACCGCCCCGCCCCACGCCGCGAATCCACCTTGCACCGCCCAACCGGCCAGTCCCAAAACCACGAGCTGCAGCGCCATCTCCGTCAACGTCGTGCGCGGATGCGACCAGCCGCTGCGGACCGCACGCTGGTAGAAATGCTCCCGGTGCGCTTCATGCAACCGCTCTCCGCGCCGCAGTCGCCGCCACATCGTCACCGCCGTATCCAGGACAAAATTCAGGTGCAGCAAACCGATGCAAAGGAACGTCAGCCAACCGCCCAGCAGACCCGCCCACAGGCCCAGCGCCGCCAGCAAAAATCCGAGCGGCACGCTGCCGATATCGCCCATGAACATCCGCGCGCGGGGGAAATTGTGCGGCAGAAATCCGCCCGCCGCCCCCGCCACCACCAAGGCGAGGATCACGACGGGGTGGTCCGGCGATACGCCCGCGAGCATGGCGATCCAAGCCGTTCCCACTCCGGTCACCGTCGCCTGGCCGGCCGCAATCCCGTTGATACCGTCCATGAAGTTGAAGGCATTGGCATAGCCCGTCATCACCACGACACCGATCGCCGCCAGCCATCCCGCTGCCGGACCGAACTGCAGGCAAAACCCGGCCGCCGCCGCCACCGCCGCCAAAACCTGCACCCCCAGCCGCAGCTTCCACGGCAGATTCAACCGGTCGTCCAGAAACGAGACGGCCGCCACCAGCAAAACCGCCGCCCACAGCAAGCCCGCCAGCCAACCGCCCGGCGGAAACAACGCTGCCGCTCCGCCGGCCACTACAACCGCGATGATCCCCACGCCTCCGCCCCGGACCGTCACCGTCGCATGACTCGAGCGGGCGTTGGGCACATCCAGCACCTTCAACCGGGAGAGAACCGCATGGGAGAGAAAGCCCACGGCCCAGCTCGCGGCCAAGGCCCCCGCAAACACCTTGGCGGCGTGGAGTGAATTTCCCTCAAAGAGACCCATAGTAGGACGCTGAATCTCGCAGCGTTTCGCCGAAATCCCGCCATTCCAAGTCCCGAAACACCGCCGCCAACCGCGCCGTATCCACCACCGTGTCGCCCGTCAGCTTCGTCAACACCTTCGTGCTGAGCGGAACTCCGGGCCAGACAGCCTGCACGCCGTCCCCGGCTTTCGCCGCCCAGCGCAGCAGCCCGAGCGGAACCGAAGGTGCGGCCGGAAACCCGCACCGCAGCGAGAAAGCCGCACAAATCTCGCGCAACGCGGGCGCGTGCGGCGCCGCTACGTTCACGACTTCCGGCGGCGCTTCCGCCCCGGCCGCCAACCGGGCCAACACCTCCCCGGCCCGGTTGATTTCGATCACCGACTTTCGCGCCCGCCCGTCGCCCGGAATGAAGAAACGCCGGCGGCGCAGTGCCCGCGCCAACCGCGCGAAATTCGCCCGGTCACCCCGTCCGTAGACCGTCGCCAAGCGCGCGACACACCGCGTCCCGCGAAAGGCCAGCACCGCCGTTTCGGCCTCGTGCTTCGAAGCGGCATACGCCGAGCTTCCACCCACGGCGGCCTCCTCGTTGCGACTCCGGCCATCCGCCCCCCACGCATACACCGCCACACTGCTTGCCAGGACCAGACGCTCCACCCCGGCGGCGGCGGCGGCTTCCGCCAAGCGCCGGGTTCCCTCGCCGTTGATCAGCCGGAAAAGCTCCCGCTCCCGCTCGGTTTCGACCGGCCGGTGCACGTGCGCGGCGCAATGCACCACCGCCCGGCAGCCGCGCAAGGCTTCGCTCCAAGCCGCCGACGGCTGCGCCAAATCGAACGGGCGCTCCCCCGACCCCGCCGGTCGACGCACGAGCCGCCGCACCGGGATCCGGTGCTGCTCCAGCCAAAGGCAAACCGCCTGCCCGACCCACCCGCCGGCTCCGGTTACGGCGATTTCCTTCATCGGCCCGAACCGCGTGCGTCGGCTCCGTTCCATGCGGCCAAAGCCTGGCCGACATTGTCTGCGCCCCGCGCCAGCGAATATTTCTCCCGATACGCCGCCAAGGCCCGCCGGCCCATCGCCGCGACCGCGGGGCGGTCGCGGGCCAATTGCCGCACGCCGGCCGCCAACGCCGGCGCATCCCCCGGCGCGATCACCAGGCCGCAGTTTTCCTCTGTCACCGCCAAAGCCACTTCGGAGCGCGCGGGGACCTGCGCCAGCACCGCGCGCCCGGCGCCCAGAATCCCGTAGAGTTTGCAGGGCACCGCGATGCCCTCGAGCCCCTCCAGCTGTGAAACCAACGCCACATGGCAGCAGGCCAGGGAATCGGCCAATCGCTCCCGCGGCTGATAGGGAAGCCAGCGGATATTCGTCACGCCCAGCTGCGCGGCCAAGCGCTCCGCGCCTGCGCGCTTGATCCCGGCGCCGATCAGCAAAAACACCGTGTCCGGGTCATCGCGCAGCAAGTGCGCCGCCCGGACGATCGTCTCCAGATCGTGCCACAACCCCATGTTGCCGGAGTATTGCACCACGAATTTCCCCTCGAGTCCGAGTTCCCCGAAGAGCCGCGTTTCCTCCAGCCGCTCGTCCCCGCTCGAGTCCGCGACGCTCCAATGCGGGATCACCCGGATCCTGGTGGCCGGCACTCCGTATCGAGTCTGCACCAGGTCGGCCATGTCCCGCCCCAAAACCCAGATCTCATGGCAAAAACGAAACGCCCGGCGATTCAACCGGTGCCACACGCGGGCGATCGGATGCCCCGCCCGCAGCCGCCCCACCGCCACCAGTCCCTCCGGATAGATGTCCTGCAACAGGGCCACGCAGGCATGCCCCTTGAGCCGGCAGATCGCCGCCAGGAGCACCGGATGATACGGCGGGTTCGTGATCGCCACCACCCGTCGCCCCCGGGGTGCCAGCGCCAGCCGCCAGAGCACGAACGCCGAATAGCTGGCATACGCCCAGGCGCGCCGCACGAAGCTGCGCTTGAATTGCCCCTTGCTTCCCCCGCGCCGCACCCGCGCCCCCGACCAAGTTTCCTCCGCGGGAGCCGGCAATCCGGCCGACACGCCGGGATAGCCGCAGAGCACCTCGATGGCTTCGCCGCGCCCGGCCAACTCGCGCACGAGGTCCGACAGCAGCTGGCTCGTCGACTGCGCGTCGGGATGGAAGACTTGGCAGACGAAGACCAGCGGATCGGGCTCCGCTCCTGCCGGCCGCGTGTTCAAGCGCGGACTCCGTTCCGCCGGAGCCAATGCTCGAGCACGTAGAGGGCGAAAACCCGCGCCCACGCCACCTTCCCGCGCCGGAACTCCGCCCAGACCCGCCGAAATGCCGCCGGCTCCCACGGACCGCAGAGGTCCTTGGCTTCGAAGCAGGCCTCCACCTGCGCCTGCAAGTCTTTCGTCAGCCATTGCTGGAACGGCAGGGTAAAGCCCCGTTTTTTCCGCCCCAGCACTTCGGCCGGAATCAGGTCTCCCATCGCTTCCACCAGCAACCGCTTGGGATGGGCTCCGCCCACCTTTTGCGCCGCCGCGACCGGCAACACCTGCTCGACCACGCACGGATCCACGAACGGCACGCGCAATTCCAGACCATGCGCCATGCTCATCTGGTCCGAATCCCGCAGGAGCGTCGAAAGCATATAGGTCTGAAGCTCGAGGAACGACACGCCGTTCACCGACTCCAGCCGCCGCGCCGTGTCCGCCAATTCCCGCTCCCTCGCCTCCCATGCCATCGGCCCCTGCACGGACGGATCGTCGGCGAGCAGCAAGCGGATGTGTTCGCGCGCAAACAACACCCGGCTGGCAAAATACGGGTGGGCCAGACTCGGCCTCAGCAACTCCGCCAGCGCCCCGCCCCGGGATGCGCCGAGTGCCGTGCCCCGGGCGATCGCTCCGCCCAAACGATCCCGCACTCCGGCCGGAATCGGCGCGAGCCTGGACGCCCATCGCTCCGCTTGCAGCGCCTTCCCGAAACCCTGGTAGCCGACAAACACCTCGTCGCCGCCCAACCCCGAAAGCGCCACCTTGATCCCGGCGGCCCGCACCGCCTGCGAAACAAAATACGAGTTGATGCCATCGTAGCTCGGCTGGTCGTAGCTGTCCAAAGCCGCCGCCAACAACCCCGCGACCGCCCGCCCCTCGAGCCGCAGGGTCTCGTGCCGCGTCCCCAGCAACTCGGCCGTGCGCGCGGCTTCGGCGCTTTCGTCGCACGCGGGATCGTCGCTCCCGATACAGAACGTGCGGATCGCTCCGCCGCTGGATCGCATGGCCAGCGCCGCGATGGCCGTGCTGTCCAAACCGCCGCTGAGGAACACGCCCACCGGCACGTCGGCCATCATCTGCCGCCGGACGCTGTCCGCCAGGCAACTCCGCAGATCGCCCCCGGGCGGCCAGACCGCCGGGTTGCGCTCGACACATTCGGCCACCCGCCAGAAAGCGCGCAGCGACTCGCGGCCGTCGGCCTCCACCGTCAGGCAATGTCCCGGCGGCAGCGAGGTCACGCCGGCGACCAACGACTCCGGCTCCTGCACCGAGCCGTATTTCAGATACGAAACCAAGCCGGAGGCCGAAAGCCGCTTCTCCACCATGCCCGAGGCCAAGACCGAGCGCACTTCCGAGGCGAAGACCAGGGCGCCGTCGCGTCGCGCGAGGTAGAGCGGTTTCACGCCCAGGTGATCGCGCACCAAATGGAGTTCCCGGGTCTTCGCGTCCCACAGCCCGAAGGCAAAGATCCCCCGCAGGCGCCGCCACGCCCCGTGCCCCCAGGCGGCGTAGGCCTTGAGAATCACTTCGGTATCGCTGCGCGACCGAAACCGCTGGCCCGCTTCCTCCAACTCCTTTCTCAGCTCGGTGAAATTATAGATCTCCCCGTTGAAAACGATCCAAGCGCCCTGCTCCGGATCTTCCATCGGCTGGTGGCCCGCCGGACTCAGGTCCACGATGGCCAGGCGCCGGTGGCCCAAGGCCAGGGCGGGCATTCCCGTGCCGTCGATCCGGTGGATTCCCCCGTCGTCGGGCCCGCGCGCCCGCAGCGCCGCCACCATCCGCTCGATCCGCGCCGGATCGCCGGCCGCCGACTCACGCTTTTGCCAGATTCCTGCTATGCCGCACATGGGAGAGATGCCTCAGGGGGAGATCGCCGGCACTTTGGACCGGTCTTCCGCCGGCACCGGCCGCCGCTGGCCCCAATAGGCGAGTGCACCG